>JBDNFX010000133.1:0-7007 GCA_041689575.1 Kapaibacterium sp. (SeqCode) | reverse complement strand
TTAGAATTATATTAGTTTTAGTAGAAATTTTATAGTAAATTCTGAGAACAAACTATCGATTCAGTGCTCGACAGACCATTTTTTAGAGGAGATTCAAGCAGATATAACCCTGAAGAATTTTTTCTAACATCAATTTCATCAAGTTACATTTTGTGGTACTTACATTCATTTATGTTCTGATTCTAATATGATTGTTCAAAAATATGAAGATTGCGTTGAGGGTGTTTTGAAATTAGATAATAGGAATTTAGGTAAATTTGAATCGGTTACATTAACCCAACTGTAGTGGTTTCAGATGAATCAATAGTTTAAAAAGCTATTGAGATACATTCAAAATCGCATCAATATCGTTTTCATAGTTCAATCAGATAAATTTCCAATTACTATATTCCCAAATGTTAAATCTAATAATACTACAAAATTAAAGGAGAAATAGTATGTTTGATGAGATAAATACGTTTTTACTTCAACTTCCTGAAGTTAGTATTGAACTACACTTTAAAAAAATTTCCTATAGAGTTCGAAAAAAAATTGTCGCAACTTTTGATGAACATACTTTTAGATATTGTGTGAAATTATCGTTAATTGATCAAGAGATGTATTCAATTCTGAATACAGATGGTGTAGAAATTGTTCCCAATAAATGGGGAAAAATTGGTTGGACTTTTCTTGATAGTGAATATTTAGAACTCGAAGAAATGAAAGAAATACTTCTAAAAGCATATAGAGTTGTAGCACCTAAGAAATTATCTATGGGTATTTAATCTTAAAAGTAGAATTATTTAAATACTTGCCCTTTCCACAATACTTTTCTTTTAAGCATTGTAAAGGGCACAATTATTTCAACTAATATCATAAATATTTCTCCAATTATGAACCAAGAATTATGCCTCGATTTTAAACGATTGAAAGAAATATTCATTAGTAGAAAATCTGTTAAAAATTTTATTCCAATCAAAATACCTAACCAAAGAAAATCTTTGTTAAAACCTGCTAACAAAACAGCAATCCACATACTTAAAGAATACATAATTAACAAAACTGCTTTCCACTTTAAGGAAATTCCACCAACTCCCCAACGGTGATGCTGATGTAAAAATTCCTTTATAGTTTTAGTCGGCTCAGTTTTGACAGTTGCAAATTCATCGCATATATATCTGATTTTATATTCTGTTGCAGAAATAGCTTGTAATAATGCGAGGTCTTCTGTAACAGAAAACGGAATTTTTTCATATCCACCAACTGCAAAATAAGTTTCTTTACGAACTGCCAAGTTGTTCCCAAAACAACCTATTGGACTTTTCATATTTACTCCACCACGAGCTAAAGTATGAGCTTGAATCCATTCAATTGCTTGAAGTTTATGAAAAAAGTTAGATTCATTTATCAAGGTAAAAGAAGCAACTAATCCTATCTTTGGACCTTCTTGGAAACTAGCAACCATTGTTTGTATCCAATAAGGGTGAACTGTACAATCTGCATCAGTCATAAGAATGAATTCACCTTTTGATTGTAGAATTCCACAGTGAATAGCGCCAGGTTTTCCTTTTATCCCAAATTTCTGATCGTCTGAGCATATACGTACAACTCGAAGTGCAGAATACTTTTTTTGAAGTTCTGTTAAAATTTCAAAAGTAGAATCTTCAGATCTATCGTCAACTACAATTAACTCGAATTGTAAGTTGTTGCAATTTGAAGACATTATTGAATCCACGCAACGTGAAATGTTATTCTCTTCGTTTCGAGCAGGAACAATTATACTAACAAAAGTATTTGGATCAAATGTATAATTGTGTTTGAATTTGTATACAAAGTCCCTTTTTAAATTCCCAATTGAAAAGAAGAAAAAACGAAAAAGGTAAATGCTTGCGAAGAATATGTAGAGTATAATCATTGTAGAAGTAAAATCATTGAATACAAAAATACAAAAAAATGATTTCTTTGCTTATATTTGCCTTCATATAGTTTAATATAGTCAATTTAAATCTTACTATTATGTTATTATAAAATGAATAAAATTATACTTCAAAGCATTGTAACAATTTGTTTGTTTTCTGTGTTTCAAGTTTGTTTCTCAAAAGGAAAAGACGATAGTCTGAAAGTATATTCATTAGGTGAAATTACTATTCTTCCTAAAAATTCACCTAAAAATATTTCCACTTCTAACTATAAAGTAATTTTACCTTTAATTCAATCAACAGATGTATCAAATGCAAGTTCACTTCGTTTTTTGTTACCATCTACTTCCGTTAGAACTAATTCTCGTGGTGAGACAAATTTTTTTCTTCGAGGTTCTGGTGAACGACAGCAAGCAGTTTTTTTTGATGGAATGTTGTTAAACCAAGCATACGACAATAGAGCTGACTTAAGCCAACTACCAATTGATGTTATTGGTGGTATTGAAGTGAATCCAATGAGTACTTCTGCATTGTTTGGTGCAAATACTATGGGTGGTGTTATTACTATAACAACTCCAGAACGTTCTTCCGTTGGGACTGATTATTTACTCCGTAGCCAAATAGATCAAAATAATTCATATCTTTTGTCTGCAACACGATTTGATAGATCAAAACTATTTTCATCTGCAGTAAATGTATCGTTCTTATCTTCGAATGGAATAGCATTTTCTGGATTCCCTGATACTACGTATAGAACTAATTTAAAAGAAACTTTACGAGATAATACCGATCATAAAAGAGTCAATTTACTCGGCAGATTTGAATTCGTTGGTCACGAAAGTGCTAGGATTGGTTTAACTTTAATGAACACTATTGAAGACAGAGGCGTACAGAATGAAGCACATCTAATTCCTTCAGCTTCTCGATTTTGGAGATATGACAACAGAAGAAGAACTACAGCAATATTAAATGCATATTCAGGTGATGTAATTGCTAAAACTTTTTCATTAAAATCAACGATTTGGTTAGATAAATCACAACAAACAATTAATCAATATTCAAATGGTGAATATACTACCGTCACTACAGCTCAATTTGATCAAGACAACACTTTAGGTGTTCGTTTGTTAGCTGTTCAAGAATCAACATTTGGTTTATTTTCGATGTCTATAAATTCAATGAGTGTACACCATACAGAAGATATTTTAACTAATTCTACAAGTTTTAAGGAAGTTACTTCGAGTTTTGGAATTCAATATGAAAAGAATTTTTCAAACGTAGTTCAAATAAATGCAGGTGGAAATTATAACATTAATTCAACTCAAGAAGCAGGAAATTTTACATCCCTTAATAATACATCTCGGTCTTTGCCATCGTATTTTGCAAAATTGACTTATAAAGCAACTGATGAAATATCATTGCATGGTACACTAAGTAAAACTCAACGATTCCCAGCTATGCGGGAAGCACTATCAGGGGCATTAGATAGATTTATTCCAAATCCAGAATTATTACCAGAAACAGGATTTTTTCAGGAAATTGGTTTTCAATATGTTATTAAACCCACTCTTACATTGAATCTAACTGCGTTTAATAATATCTATGAAAACTTGATTACACAGGTAAGATTGTCATCTCAGGAAGATTCTTTACGTAGAAGAAAACGAGTAAATGTTGCAAATTCTATAATTAGAGGTTTCGAAAGTTCCCTGCAATATCAAATGAAAGATTTTCAGATTATTGGAAATTTTTCGTTTTTAGATTCTTATTCGGAAACAAATGGAATAGTGGATACTTTAGAAAATAGACCTACTATGTTAGGAGGTTTAGTTGTAAAATCGAATGAAATCTTATCTTTTTTTACTTCTCAATTAGAATTAGATTTTATTGGGACTGCGTTTCAAAAAAATGATGCAAACATTGGGGCTTTTTCCAAAATATTGCCTACAACAATAGTTAATTTTCGAATTGGTATTCCTTTTACTATAGAAAATATTCAATCAGAATTTGGAATTCGTATGAACAATGTTTTGAATCAAACAAGATTATCTCAATTAGGAATTATAGAACCAAGTAGAAATATTCTTAGCACATTAGTAGTAAAATTTTAGTTGCTGAAAAACACTTTTGTAAATAGTGTTTCGTTTCAAATCGACTTAGTTTAAAATTAAATATAAATAAATGAAAACGCAACTTGAAACTGAAGATAAAAAAATTGAAGTTCTTCAGGAAGTACCAACAATAAAACTTAAAAGAAAAACAGATTTACTGAATGGTGAAATTCATTCTACACTACGCAAATTCTCTGTTCCTTTAGCCTTAAGTTTCTTAGTTAATATGATCTATTCTTGGATAGATATGTATTTCGTATCAAGAATGGGAGATAAGGCAATTGTTGCATTGGGTGTTAGTGACCAATTTGGGTTTTTTATATTTACCTTAGGCTCAGGTTTTGCCGTAGGAACTGGTATTGTCGTAGCCAGAAGAGTAGGTGAAAAAAATATTGATGATGCGAATAAAACAGCAACGCAAGCTATGGTTGGGATGTTAATTCTCTCTTCAGTATTAATGGGATTTGTTCAGCTTACAGCCTCATGGATATTACCTAAAATGGGTGCTGAAGGTTTGTCATTGCAATATGCTTTAGCATATATTACATTCTTATCACTTGGAATACCTGCAAATCTAACTACTTTTCAAATTAATAACACAATACGTTCTACGGGAAATTCTATATTCCCAATGATAGTATTATTACTAACTTCGGTGTTAAATGCAATTTTTGCTCCAATATTAATATTTGGTTTTGGGTTTCAAGGATTTGGAATTGCTGGAGCTGGAATGGCAACTGCATTAGCACAATGGTGTGGATTATTGTTCAGTTTTTGGTATTTAAATTCAGGAAAACTTTTAGTTCGTTTCGATTTCGATAAATTCAAAATAAACTTTTCTACCCAATGGATTATTGCAAAAATAGGTTTCCCTGGGTCGTTGCAAATGTTATCTGTTTCTTTAACAAGAATTGGATTATATGCTATTGTTGCTAAATTTGGAGAAAGTGTTTTAGCGGCATATACTCTAGGTTTACGGGTAGATATGATTGTTTTTATGGTTGTTTTTGCAGTTGGTGTGGCAATAGAAATTATAACTGGTCAACACTTAGGAGCTCAAAAGGTAAAAAGGATTTTTCAGTATCACCGAAGTGCAATGATTCAATTAGGATCTTTAATTGTTTTTCTTGGAATAATCGTATACTTGTTCGCTGAAAATTTGGTGATGATTTTTACGAAGGATTCAGTTACTATATCCGAATCAATTTCTTATTTCCATGTTTTAGTTTTTGGATATCTTGCTTTTTCGGTAGGTATTGTTTCAATGCGAGTACTAAGTGGAGCTGGTTCTACTGTTAAAAGTTTAATGATTGTAGCCTCTTCACACGTTTTAGTTATGTTACCATTATGCTATTTTTTAGCCTTTTATACTCCATTTAAGCAACATGGCGTATGGTATGGAATTGTAATTTCTTATACTTTGATGATGATCTTTTCATTAATAGAAGTGTATAGAAAAAAATGGATTTATAAAAAAGTATAGATATATGAATTACTTTTATGAACCTTCATTTACTGGATTAGAAACAACCTATATTCTTTCTGAAAATGAATTTTCTCATGCTAAAGTTTTACGTTTAGCAATTGGAGATTCAGTTTCTTTGTTAAATGGAATAGGTGTTATAGCTCGGTGTCAAATTTCAGAATTTACTAAAAAACAAATTATTGTTACTATTTTAAACGTCGAAAATTATTCTCAAAGTAAAAAGCTTTCTTTAGCCGTTGGAATATTAGACAACAAAGATAGAATGGAATTTCTTGTAGAAAAGGCAACAGAACTTGGTGTTCACACATTTATACCCTTGATAACACAGTATTCTGCAAAATCTAATCGTATAAATACACAACGTTTAGAAAGTAAAATGATATCTGCAATGAAACAAAGTGGGAATCCTTTTGAGATGAAGATAGTAGAACCTTTTAAAATTGAAAAACTATCCAATTTTTCAGTAGATAAATTGTTTGTTGCTGATTATTCAGGGAATATGATTCAGTTTGAACCATTGAATGAAGGTAATAATTGTGTCGTTATTGGGCCAGAAGGAGGTTTTACACCTCAAGAATTAGAATTATTTCGAAATGATTCAAGAACTTCAATAGTACGTTTAAACACAAATCGACTTCGTACAGAAACTGCAGCAATAGCATTACTTTCAAAATTGATTTAGAATAAAAAAAGCCCTCAATTGAGGGCTTTATAATTTTAAGTTCTTGGAAGTGACTATTGTACAGTTTGAATTAAATTTTGAGATGTATTTCTTCTGCCGTGTACAACATTAAGAGAAATAAATGAACGTTGTTGTTTAACTCTCGCTTCAAATTCTTCACGGAATTTAAGTATAAATCCACGAACAGGCCAAGCGGCGGCATCACCTAATGCACAAATAGTATTTCCTTCAATGTTAGAAGCAACACTTAATAGTAAATCTATATCTTGTGATGTTCCTTCACCTTTGTAAATTCGTTTAAGGATTTTTTCCATCCAACCACAACCTTCACGACAAGGTGTGCACTGTCCACAAGACTCGTGATGATAGAAATGAGCAATTCTTAGCGTAACTTTTACAATATCAGTATCTTCATCCATTACCATAATACCTGCTGTACCGATGTATGTACCAACTTTTCGTAAGGATTCATTATCCATTCTAACGCCTTCAATTTCATCACCTCGTAAAGGAGGCATAGAAGATCCACCAGGGATAATTGCTTTAATTTTTTTGTTATTTGGAACTCCACCACACAAATCAAAGACAATATCGGTTAAAAGTGTACCTGTAGGAAGTTCATACACTCCAGGTTTATTGACGTGACCGGAAATTCCAAATAGCAATGTTCCAGGGTGTTCAGTTGCACCAATATTCTTGTAGGCTTCAGCTCCCATATTAATAATAGGAACAACTGTTGCTAATGTTTCAACATTGTTAATGGTAGTAGGCATACCCCAAAGACCTTTATTAGCAGGAAATGGTGGTTTAAAGCGAGGATACCCTCTATC
>JBDNFX010000132.1:0-11011 GCA_041689575.1 Kapaibacterium sp. (SeqCode) | reverse complement strand
TTTATGATCTATCCCAAGAACATCAAAAGCTCTATGTTTTGTTGAATATGTTTTACCGGTACCTGGAGGACCATAGAGAATGAGATTCAAAGGCAATTCGTGTTCTGGAGTTGGCACTAGTTTAATTTCTTCTAAATTTTCTAAATCAACGTCCTCTGTCGGTAGTGAGTTACTGACACCAGTTTTAAATTCTCTAAACTCATCAATAGCCATTAAGTCTTTTCCAGAAATTTTGGAGGTTTTTATAAAATTTTCCAAAAAATCAAGTCCGCTCTCAGTAATTTTAAAATGTGACCTTTTTGTATATTCAATAAGTTTTGCCTTTGAAAGATAGCTCTTAGCCCAACCAATGCGGCTGTTGAATATTGTTTTTGAACCACCAGGCAATCTTTCAGCTATATCCTCAACTGTAAATTTGAAGTGTTTTGAAAGATAAGTACTTATTTCAATTAAAGAAAGTTCCTTTTTGTCCTTACTAAAATTTAGAAATGGATAAAAGAATTCTTCGAGCTTTGGTATCGCCATTGTTTACCTCTGTTTTGATTGTGTTTGTCGTGTCTGTATAATTACCGCTAACGTTTAGCAGCTACAAAAATCTATTCTATTATTACTACTAGTAGAAGTATACTCTTCTAAAGTCATATTATTAACTTTATCAAGAGTCCATTTTTCCAAAAACTCCTTTAACAATTCTTCTTTACTTTGATTATGTGGTTGCATTACTTCTTCACTCATAACTTCTTCTTTTAAACATAGTAATAATGTAATTTTCTGAAATATACGAAATTATTGGACATATATCGTCATAATGATAAATTATTTTACTGGGATTTTTTGCGAGATATTCGTCGTGTTCGGTGTGGCGTAATTGGACTATTCTGCTGATAATTTCGAATGGGATTGGGGCATCGATTGGTAGGTGAAGCGTTGTGTTGTTCGTACGTACTGTGGGGTATTGGAGCTTCGAAGCCGAGAGGATTTCTTGGCTCATTGATTATATTGAGCAATATTTTTTTGTTACTCCAATTGCGAGAATATGTGTTTTTCTACGGAAACAATGAACATTGAAAGAGAGTTCTTCGGAAAGATCAGGAGCCGTTGCCAATATACTATTGCGTATTGCTGTTAACGGCTCTTGAAATTTGAGATCTACTGTTTGTAAGTATTTTTCGAATACTTCTGAATTAGAAAATGAATTATTCATTTTCAAGTGGAGGAGTTTTGGTTCTTATAAAAATTGCAACTATAGCGGTAGTAATTATCCCCATAACAGGAGCTCCAAAAAGCCCTTGGACTATGTAATTTGTCAGATTAAAATAGTCGTTTGCTTCTTGAAGGGTCATTTTCCCTGTTTGAACGGAATAAGCGATAATATTCGGGAAATATTCTGGAGCAATGACACTCGAAACAATTAGCTGTGTTAATGGTGAAATAACAGTAACAATTGCAGTAATTATTGCACCACAAATGAAACCTTGTTTGTAGGTCATTTGACCGTTATAATCCTTTATTTTCTTATCACGAAGTGCAAGGACAAACACCAATATTGCAGGAATAGCAATAAAGTTAGTAACTATTGGGTGATATTGAATTAGTGCTGAATAAAAACCACCCAATTTTTCCATCACCATCCAAAGCAGGGTCATAACTACAAAGATAATTCCCCATTTGATTTCTGTACCAATTGATTTCATACGTTCCATATATAAAATTGTAGAAAGTGTATCTGGTACTAAAATACTAATTATTTTAATATAAAGTATTGACTTATATCAAGAATAATGAATTTATTTTAAAGTTTCACCTTAAAAACAGCCTTTTTTACTGCCACAGAAGGGCTGTGTGGACTATGAGCATCTTGTGGAAACAGTATAGAGAAATTCCCTGGAGTAAGTTCAAGTACTTCTTTTTCTGCATCAGAATAGAGCATAAAATCATTTTCAGGATCGTATTCTTTTTTAATGGTTTTACACTCTTCGGCTGGAGTGTAACCAATGGCAAAAGAACCTTCTAGGGAAATTTGAATATCTGCATACACTTTGTGTGCTTCTAAGGCTGGAATATGGTCGGGGTTGTGGGTTTCTTCTGCAATGATAACATACACATTATCGCCATCGATATCGTGTTTTCCAGCTTCTAATGAATGGAGATCATTTGAGTTCATAAAATCAAAAGCCGTAGCAAAATTAGCTGAAAGGCTTGAATACTTCTCAGCGTAAGTAAGTGAGTCGAGTATCATAGTTTTGTTCGAATAGAGTTTTTAAAAGATGCCCATTCAAATGAGCGTTTAAGTTCAGAGTACGTTTTTTCTGCTCCAAGAGCAACTATTAATTTAATACGAGCTTTTTGACCGTTCAGAAAATCTGCGAATATCACACCTTCGTCGTAGAGTCCTTTCCCTGCTCCTTCGTACGCATAGATATGTTCAATACGCCCGACAGGACAACGAGACACTAATACGACCGGAACATCACGACGAATAGCTTCCTTTATACCAATAAGAATACGAGGAGAAACATTACCGACACCAAAGGCTTCTATTACCAAACCTTCTGCTCCTTTATCCAAAGAATACAAAAGCATATCTTCGGACATTCCAGAATAAATTTTAAACAAGGGAACAAAGGTTGGCAAGCGTTTCATAGTAAAAGATTCTCTATGAATAGGGTTTCGGTACAGTAATATTTCACCATTGTTGATTCTGCCGATTAATCCGAAATTAAGACTTGAAAATGTATTCAACTCACTGGTATCAGTTTTGGAAACTTCCGATGCAGCATTGATATTCCCTGCCAAGACTACTAAAACTCCAAGGGCTTGCATTTGCTTTGTTGCCGCAACTTGAATTGCATCTCGTAAATTTCTGGGTCCGTCCCAATCTGGGTCAGAAGAATTTCTCATAGAACCAACAAAAACAATTGGTTTATGGGTAAGAACAGAACAATCCATAAAAAAAGCAGTTTCTTCTAATGTATCGGTACCGTGTGTAACCACAATCCCGTGAACATCGCGGCGATCGGTAAATTCTTCGATTTTTTTACGTAATTCGTACATTAGCTCAATAGTGATATGCGGACCGGGGTACTTTCCAAATTGGTAGGTTTCCACTTTCGCATACGTATCAATATCTGGAACTGATTGAAGGATTTCGTCTGCTTCCATCATAGGAACAATTCCACCAAAGGCTTCATCCCGCTTTGATGAAATGGTACCACCAGTGAAAATTACAACTACTGTACGTTTCATAGTTTGTCGTTTGATTCAAATAATTGAAGTTGATCAGAATTAGGGATATAAACTATTTTCAACTGTTCAAGTTCTTTTTTGGGCGGAGTACGTAATACACTTCCATCTTTATTAAAAGCACCGTTATGACAAGGACAAATGAACACTGAGGTTTTTTCTTGCCATTCTACCGTACAAGAACCGTGCGTACAAATCATTGAATGAGCAGAAAAAGAATCGTTTTCAAGAAGTTGAATAAATACTTTTCTTCCATTAAAAGTAACGATAGTATTCTTTTTTCTTGAGAAATTTTTAACAATGTTTTTGATATAAAGAATAGGTTCTCGTTTTGTTTTAGAACCCAAAAGAAATTCGAACGCAACCCAACCGTACCCTCCAATAAAGAGAGATAAAGCAGAAAAAATAGAAACTAGGATTCCTCTTCGTTCTAACAAAGGTTTTTGATCTTGGGTTTTCATTTTTAATTATAACAACATTGATTCAATAATAGCAAATTCTTCTGGAAGTATAGGAACAACTGAAAGACGCATCAATCGAATCAAAGCAATATCCTTTAATGATTCTGTTTGTTTTATAGTTTTTAACGTCAGTGGTGTAACAAACTTTTTAATAGGTTTTACATCAACACAAACCCACGCAACTTCTTCTGTTGTAGGGTCCTGATAATGTTCTTTCGAAACTTCTGCTAAACCAACAATTTGCTTTTCATCACCAGAATGATAGTAGAGTAATCTATCGCCAAGGGACATATCTCGAAGATTGTTTCTTGCTCCATAGTTACGAACACCATCCCAAAACGTTTCACCGTCTTTGACTAACTGATCCCAATTGTATACATTTGGTTCAGATTTTATTAACCAATATTTCATTGATGTACTTCCCTTATAAATATGGTTTAAGAGTATTCGATTCCCATTCTTCTAATTGCATAGTAGAACGAACCGATTTAATTTCTTGTTTATACAGTGGCTGTTCAGAAAAATGTTTCAAAGTTCCAGCCGCTACTCCACCTAACCGACCATTTGTAGAAAACATAGCATTAAACAGATTTTTAACAACAGTTGCATCGCAATAATTCATACGTTTTAATGCATTCATAGCATTTTGACGTGTAATGAATTCAAATCCATTCGACGTATAATCTACTAATGTTGTTGGAGCTGCTTTAGAAAGATAATATTCAATCTCCATTCGTTTGATATCTACTCTTTGATGCGACCCCTTTACACCCTTAACCTTTGTGAGGTATCCCATCATTTGTTCTTTAGTACTATTTTCGAACAACAATTGCAAAGTAGATTCAATAACGGCATACGATGAATCGATTAATAATTTTTCAATTTTTGGGCGAACAACTGTAGGGACAAATGTCAATGTAGAAAGTAGTCCTTTGCGAACTTCAATATCGGAATTTGATGTTGCATCCTCAACAACTTTTTTAACGTCTGGGTAAGTGTCAAAATTATATGTAGAAATAATTTGTTGAAGTACGGCATTTTTAGTAGCGTAAAACTTTTCTTTAAAATAAACAGAGGCTAAAAATGGGATAATCTCTTTAATGTTTGCAGAATCGACAGTTTTCATTGCCTCAATTGCATCGAAACGGTCAATCATATTTTTAGCATTCAACGCTTGATTTTTTAGCATATCAAAGGGTTTTTTGAATGTTACTTTTTTGATAATCGTACTTGCCGGGTCGAAAAGAATAAATGCTATTTTTTTGTTCGATTTATTTGGAATTGAAATGGTAGTAAATTCTTCAGAAATCCATTTACGAACAGAATCTTTCGATTTATCGGCATAATGTACTTCAAAAGTTATTGGCATTTTGAAAAGACCAACAAGCTCATTTCTGAAGTGAATTTGTTTTATTGAAATAGACGTAGAAGGAATTTGATCTCGAATTTCTTGTTGGTAGCCAACTTCGTAATGCGGTTCACCACCACGGTAGAGCCATTGGTCAAAAAACCAATCGGGGGTTAAACCTAAGGTATCTTGAAATGCTAAATACAGATCATTCGTTTCAACATTTTTGTATTGATGTTTTTTCAAATAATGGTGAATCATACGCTTAAATTCTTCTTCGCCGAAGGTGGTCATCATCATATCTAAGACTGCAGAACCTTTAGGATAGAACCGAGCAGAACCTGCATTTGGGTGAACGATTGGCAATAAATCTTTTTCGGAAGCACCGATAGCAGAATTTTGTTCACCACGTCGGTTCCATTGGTAATGATCTTCGCCGTAATATTTACGAGTAAACAATTTTGGATAGAACGTTGCGAAACTTTCCTGCAACCAAGTAGATTTTGCTGATCGTCCAGTGATTAAATCACCAAACCATTGGTGGGTTAATTCGTGAACATTGACACCAACATAACTTCTATCAATAAAACCACGAGCATCTGTTTGGAAAAAATCTCCAAACACTGTTGCAGTGGTATTTTCCATAGCACCATATATAAAATCTTGAACTGGAATTTGTGAATATGATTCCCAAGGATAAAGAATTCCAGTTTGTTCTTCTAAGAAATCAATACATTCGGTGCTGTATAAATATGTTGGTAAAATTTTATCTTTTTGTCCTTGATAGTACCACAGATTTACGGGAACACCCGATTTTGATTTTCGTTTTTCAATATCATATTTACCAATGCCAATCATTAAGAGATAATTTGCGTGAGGCTTTGTCATAGTATATGACCAAATACGAGTATTGTCAGAATTTTCCCCAACTTCTAACAGCGTACCATTGGAAAGAACTTGATAATCTTTATCAAAAGTAATATCAGTTTTCGTTATCATTTTATCGTTCATATCGTCGTACATCGGAATCCAGTACCTATTGTCAATACCTTGTCCTTGTGTCCAGATTTGTTTTTGAGAACGGTTTGTAGAGTCGTTCCAACCAATAAAATAAATACCTTTCCGAGGAGTTGCGGTGTAATTGAAATATATACTTGCTTTTTCATCCCATTGTAATGCTGGAGAAAAATAAACGGTAACTCCTTCAGGAGATATTGTGAATGGAATTTTCTTTCCGTTCAATTGAGCAACTTTTATAGTAATCCCGGGTGCATTAAAGAACGCAGAATCTACTGTTCTTCGTAAAACTTTTATATCGTGAATCACTCCCCCAATGACAATTCCTTTTTCTGGTTGAAAAGAAACCGAAACATACATTTTTTCAATATCAAACACACGCTCTCTTGGCTCAGAATTTGGAGCACAATAATATGTACAAGTATGGAATTGTTGTGTTGATGAAGGAAATAATTGTGCTGTAAGTGTAAGGGAAGAACAAAGGAATAAAATGAATAGAATGCAGGGTGTTTTCATAAAATTTCTAATTATTGAGAAATGAATGAATCAATTAAAGGTTGAATACAATCCGAATACGAAATAGGTTGATGATTAATTTCTGAAAGTGTTGTAGAATTTGAATTTAAAATACTTTTTAGATTCAGTTTTTCTTCTATTGAAGAAAAAGAAACGAGATCAATAATTTTTTCGTGACCAGAATCTAAAAGAATAGATCCATGTTGCAATAAAGTATTTTCATAAACTCGTTGAGCAGAGCCGACAATTTTTTTACCATTTGCCAGCAGTTCATATCGAGCTGAAGCAGCAAAACAAGCAACGGAACCTGATTTAGTATTATGATACAATTCCCGAAAATGTGGTTGAGATTTTTGATAGGTAATAGCAGAATTACCAACAATGGTATCTAAAGCTTTTAAAATTTGTTGATGAATAACAAAATAGTAATTATGTATAGTAAAAGCAGGGTTGATTTTTGTAACAATACAATAGGTTATCTCATTTGCATGGAGAACTGCCCTACCACCTGTTAGACGTCGAACAACGGCTATATTTCTCTTAGAACATTCATCTACATCGATAGATTCTATGTTTTGATTTGCACCAATTGAAACAGACCATGGCTTCCAACCATAAAATCGTATTTGCGGTACATACTGCTGTTCCTTTGCAGCCCGGTGGAGCTGTTGTTGGTCTAATTTCATATTTTCTTGACCAGACAAAAAACCAGAATCTACAATCTCAATTTTTGTCCCAATTAAAGGTTGCAAGTCATTACAAGAACGAAAAATAGAACTCATCGAATAATACTTCTATTTCGTTCAATACCCTTAGGAATTGCATTAATCAATCCTTTTGTGTACTCTTCTTGAGGATGTTCATAAATTTCTTGAGCATAACCAGTTTCGACAATTTTACCAGCATTCATAACGGCTATTCTATCGGAAATAAACTTCACTACACTTAAATCGTGAGATATAAATATATAGGTTAAGTCGAATTCTTCACGTAGACTTACTAATAAATTCAACACTTGAGCTTGAACGGAAACATCGAGTGCAGATACGGATTCATCGCATATAACAAATTTTGGTTTTAAGGCTAATGCACGAGCTATACAAACTCTTTGGCGTTGCCCACCAGAAAACTCGTGAGGATAATTTTCATAATGACGAGGAAGTAAATTTACTTTGTCTAACAAATAATGGATGTATTCTTTTCGTTCTTTTTCAGTAGTTAGAATAGAATGAACTTTTAGTACTTCCATTAATGCACTTCCGACTGACAAACGAGGATTTAACGAAGAATATGGATCTTGAAAAATGATTTGTAAATCTTTACGAAGTGATTTTAATTCAGATTTATCAATCTTTTGCAAAGAAGTACCTTTATAAAAAACTTCTCCACCTGTTGGTTCTACTAATCGAAGAATGGCTCTTCCGGTCGTTGTTTTTCCGCAACCAGATTCTCCAACTAATCCTAAAGTTTCACCTGGCTTTACTACGAACGAAATTCCATCAACGGCTTTAACATATCCTTGCACTTTAGAAAAAAGTCCTTTTCGAATAGGAAAATGAACTTGAAGATTTTCCACTTTTATCAAGGGCTCTTTTACTAACAAGATCTCGTTACGTTCTTTAATTTCCGCAATTGGAATTGTAACACTTTGAATAGTTTCTTTTATATCTTTTTGGGTAATTTCTTTAATTGAACCATCTTCCATTTCTTCCATAAAATCAGAAACTGTAGGAAGAACTCGCATTTTTACTTCTAATTTTGGTCTACAAGCCAAAAGTCCTTTTGTATAAGGGTGGACTGGGTTTTCAAAAATCTGTTGGGCTGTTCCGTATTCAACAATACTTCCTTTGTACATAACAGCTACCATATCTGCAATTTCAGCAATTACACCTAAATCGTGCGTAATAAACATTAAAGACATATTATGTTTAACTTGTAACTCTCTCATCAAATCGAGAATTGTCGCTTGAACAGTTACATCAAGTGCGGTAGTAGGCTCATCTGCAATGAGTAATGAAGGTTTGCAGCTCATTGCCATTGCAATCATAACTCGTTGTTTTTGACCACCCGACAATTGATGAGGGTATGAATTGATAATACTTTCAGGTCTTGGAAGTTGAACGTCAATTAACAATTGCAAAGTCTTCGCTTTTGCTTCTGCTTTCGATACTTTTTGATGTAGAATAATAGCTTCCATAATTTGGTCGCCACAACGGAAAACTGGATTTAAAGATGTCATTGGTTCTTGAAATATCATAGAAATTTTATTTCCACGATATTTTCTCATTTCAGATTCTGACAATGCTAAGAGGTTAGTAACAGTTCCATCTTCTTCATGATATAGAATTTCTCCTTGTGCTATTTTCCCCGGAGGCGACTGAATGAGGCGCATTATAGAAAGTGAAGTTACAGATTTACCTGACCCAGATTCACCTACGATACCGAGAGTTTTTCCCTTTTCAAGTGTAAAGGAAATGTCGTTCACAGCACGTGTAGTATATTGTTCCGATTTGAATTCGGTTACTAAATTTTTTATTTCGAGTAATTTGTCCATTACGTAGGCTCATGGTATTTATAGATAGAATTAAGTAATATACGAAATTCTTTTGTTTTTATCGAAGTAACAAAGATGAATCGCCATAACTTAAGAATCTATATGAATCTTTTAATGCTGTTTCGTAAACTTTTTTCCAACCATCGCCCATAAATGAAGCAACTAATAACATTAATGTCGAACCCGGTTGATGAAAATTAGTTATCATTCCTTCTACAATTTTCCACTCATACCCGGGTATAATTATCAAAGCTGTTTCGCCAATAATTGAATTCAAAGAATGTTTTTTCATCCATTCAAGAATAGTTTTCATAGCAATGAAAGGAGAAGGCAAGCAATTATGTTCGTGAGTAATTCGATACGGATCCCATTGGTCTATATAAAAGTTTGAATTTTCTTGACAATTCCTATCAGAAAAATACAAACGAACACCGAACCAATAAAGCGATTCAATAGTTCGAACAGATGTTGTTCCTACACAAATGATTTTTTTGTTAGTAAAAAGAAATTCAACAATATTTTGTATAGATTCTATAGTAACTTCCAAAGATTCAGCGTGCATTTGATGTGAATCAATAGTGACTGTTTCAATTGGTTTAAATGTTCCCATACCAACATGAAGCATAAGATCAACAATGGGGATTTCTTTTTTCTTGATATTTTCTAAGACTTCAGCAGTAAAATGCAAACCTGCCGTAGGTGCTGCAACTGAACCCTCTTGTTCTGCATAGACAGTTTGGTACCGTTCAATATCTTCTTTAATCGTTTTTCGTTTCATATATGGTGGCAATGGCATTGAACCTATTGACCAAATAATTTCAGAAAATGATTTTTCTTTTAGTGACCAAGAAAGTAGAATAGTTTGAATGGAGCTTGATTTTTCTAATATTTCTGCTTGCAGAACAAGTTGAGTTTCATTTTCACCATATATTCCCTTTAGTATATCACCTGGTTTCATATTCTTTCCTCTTAGCATACATTCAATTGTTGATTCTCCAATATCATTCATACGTAAATGAGGGTTTACAAGAAAAAGTTCAACTGTGCCACCAGTTTCTTTTTGCAAGAATATACGAACTGGAACTACCTTTGTAGTGTTTCGTATGAGAATGCTTTCTAATGGAAGAATTTCTGGAAGTTCCGTAAATATATGATGTTGAATATCATTTGAAGTTTTGTTAAAGTACAACAATTTCGATTGATCTCGTTGTTCAAGCGGAAATTGTGCAATTCTTTCTGGAGGAAGTATATATTGATAATTATCTAATTCAATGATGGGTATTGTAGTCATGTTAATCAATTTTTAAAACAAATGTATCACGAAAAACACCTCTAGCACCAAAATTTTCTTTAAACCTACCTAATCCCCAATTTGGTTCCATATTCAATGTAAAAGTCCCAAAATCTAAATAGGAAAAACCTTCTGATTTATATTGTTGCATAATCTCGTAAAATAGAATATTCACTGGGCGGTATTCTTGATATTCCATATTATGACTAATATAAAATGCAAGAACCACAGAATCATTAACAGAAAAATTACAAACACCTCCGACCATTATTTCACCAAGAAAAGCACCAAACAAGCGAATTTTTGTAGGAAATCTCGAATGGAGCAACTTCAACTCTTCTAATGTGTGCGTTGGGCGAACATTATGTCTGGAAGACAAATTTTTTGAGAGTAAGTCATAATATTGTTCATAATCATATGTTTCTCTGACCTCAATTTTGGAACGTAAAGCTTTTCTAGTAGCGGTTCTGGTTTCAGCTCTATAACTTTGAAGTAACTTTTCGCCTTTAAATTCTAAAGGAACTTCAGAAGTTAATTCTCTTTTTAAATACGTAAAACCATTTTTAATTAAAGAAAAATCT
>JBDNFX010000131.1:0-7482 GCA_041689575.1 Kapaibacterium sp. (SeqCode) | reverse complement strand
GCAAAATTTTTTGGTTTTACATCTTGTCCTGGGCACCAACCAGCTCTGTTATAATACCACGTTCCGGCTTGAGGATACACGGGGTTTTGACCACAGTCATCGTTCCATAAACGATGAGCATATCGTTCAGTTTTGTTAATATGTATTGAATGTGTTTTATCTGAAAACTCGGCGGCATTTTCAGTTCCTCCAAATCCATGACCAGTATTCAAAACTCTCAAAAAAGAGTGTTTCGTAGGTTCAGGTTTAAATCTGTATGGAATAAGTACATTCTCAGGTGGGTTTGCTGGATCTCCATAAGTTGGATTACCAGAATATAGAACATCAACTGAATTTACAGTTCTATAAGGAATTCCTTCAATAAATATAAAATCTAAAGAAAATAAAGAGCCTTGAGACCACCCATCATAAAATGTTCTAATATCAACGTTATTTTTTAGCAAAGGAGCGTAATCAGTTACGTCAATATCCCAATAAAATTCTCTTCCAGGAGCAAACCAAAATCCATACGGAGTAATGACTCTTCCAATTTCAATTTCTCTAAATTTTTCAAAAGATTTATATCGTTGTGATGTTTGAACCGTTATACTCGAATCAAAACCAACCTTAACTGAATCCCGTAATCCACCAAATTGAGAATAGTAATAATTAGTAAAATTACCTTCGAAAACTATTACTGAATCTGTTGGTGTAAAAGGAGTATTTATATTTCTAAAAAAACGAAGCTTACTTGGAACTACAAATGCAGAATCAGTAATTCTTTCGGTACTATTGTAGAAAGTTTTATACTTTGCTTCATTTGTATAATAAAAAGTTTCAACTTTTTTTCCGTTCACATCGAAAGAAATAGCTTCTGTTAGAGTAGAATCTAACGAACCTAATTTGTCACGCAAATAGATATTCGTAGTATAATCCCATTCCCCGCAAGCAGGGGTAGGGCAGGTAATTTTATACCTCATTAAAATTCTATTATATGATTTCGTTTGGTCTGAAAAGTTTGCAGAACGAATTTGAGAACCATACCAAGTAAAAAGGTATTTATCGAAAACTTGTACGTTTGTTGAATCGCCAATATCTGCAGAAAGAACTCCAGAAATTAAAAACAACGCAATAACAAATGTATAGATTTGTTTCATAATAGTTAAAATATAGTTGTAAGAAAAATTTTCAATTAAATGGAAATACCTAATGCAATGTATAATCCACCAAAATTTGAAATAGGGTTTCTGAGAATACTTTCAAGCCCTTCTCCACCAAAAGGAGAGTATTGATACCGAACTGAAATTTCTAATGGTCGTATTCTATTTGAAAAGCTAGAACCAAATCCTAGTGAAAACACTGGTCTAATGTAAACAGATGCTTCATTCCATGCTTCTAAAAAACCTAAAGAATATGGGTTAGAGAGTATGAAGTTACCCCCAATCGAAGCTTGAACAAAAGGTTGGAAATCTTTAGATAACTCCTCCGGAAATAAATTCAATCTAGCTCCAAAAGTTACTGGGAGCATATATAATCTATTAATTTTATTTGGAATAAAAAAGTGTCCATTAAATGGATCGTAATATTCTAGCTCATCGGTGTTTCTTGCACCTGAAAAAAATACAGAACCAGTGACAGTTAAAATGGAATTAATATTCTTCGTAAGATAATATCCAAAGCCGTACCCATTATCAGAAAGTGATAACTCAATGAAGTGGAATATTTCATTATTAACTGTTACAGAATCTCCTAATAAAGGACGAACTGAAGTAAAAATAAAAACACTATCCTGCAAAGAATTTTCATTCTGAGATTCGCCTTTACTTTGTGAAAATAATACATTGAAACTAGTAAAAAAGACTAAAACAACGAAAAGTAGATAAGTCATTAGAATAATTGAAAAAATTGAAAGGAGTAATTTCAAAATAACTATTCCTTAGTAACGTATGTTTTTTATGTATATTTGTATGTAAACAAAGAAAATAAACAAACGTATTCTATTTATGCACCAACAATTAGATTTACTCGCTCGACTTTCAGAAATTGATGTTGAATTATTTGAAATGCAAGAAGAGCTTGGAGAATTACCTTCGGAAGTTCGCACTTTAGAACAAAAAGTTCGTGAACAGTTAGATATTAAAACTCAAACAGAAACTTTGATAGAAGATTTATTAACATTTCGATCAAATGCTCACATAACTCTTCTAGAAATTAACGATAAAGAGATTCATTTTGCAGATCAACAATCTGCTGTAAGAAATAACAAAGAATATGATGCAATGACGAAAGAAATTGCAGCATTCAAAGAAAACAAAGAAGTAATTCAAAATGAATTGCGAACTTCTGTTGTGAAAGAAGAAAATCTTGGTTCTATTTTGAAAGTTCAAGAAAATGATTATTCAATTGCTCTTCAATTGTTACAAGACAAAGAAAGTGAATTAAAAGCACTTTTTGGAGATCAAAACGATGAACTTTCAACTTTAGAAAAAGAAAGAACAGATTTAGTAAAACAATGTGATAATGATGTATTGTCAATGTATGAACGAGTACGTACATTCCATCCCGATGCAGCAGTTCCACTAAAAAGAGGTTCTTGTTCAGGATGTTTTCGTTCTGTTCCACCACAGGTAATGGTTGAAATTCGTAAAAAACAAGAAATATTTATGTGTGAAGGATGTGGAAGAATTTTACTTCCAGAAGAAAACTCTTAAGAATGGTACTTCGAGCATATTCTGATGGCGGAGCCAGAGGTAACCCAGGACCTGCGGGAATAGGTGTATATATTTGTACTGTAGATACAACTCCTGTAGCTACATATTACGAATATATTCAGGAAAAAACGAATAATTATTCTGAATATTTTGCAGTATATCGCTTATTACAATTAGTAAAAAAACGATGTAGTTTTGCAACAAAAGTTGAAGTGTTTTTAGATTCTGAATTAGTAACGAAGCAAATAAATGGTGAGTATAAAGTAAAAAATGAAACGCTACAACAATTACATAAAAGTGTTGTTCAGTTGAAATCGGAAATTAAGATTCCAATTTCTTTTACACATATACTTCGTGAATATAATTCCATTGCAGATTCATTAGCCAATAAAGCTATGGACTCTAAGAATAAAGAATTTCAATGGTTATTCGATAATGGTGGGGAAAGCGGGCAATTGCAATAGATTTATTCTGTTGAGGAAAGTCTGAACTCCAAAGAACAGTATGCCGGCTAACAGCCGGGCAACAATGGGTTTTCCTAAAGTTGACGGAAAGTGCAACAGAAAATATACCGCCTTAAATTGTTAAGGTAAGGGTGAAATGGTGAGGTAAGAGCTTACCGCACAATTGGTAACAATTGTGGCATTGTAAACCCCATATGGAGCAAAGCCAAATATAAATACTTCACTTTTAAAGTGGATACATTGTTCGTGTATGTAGTATTTGGGTAGGCTGCTTGAGAAGATTGGTAACATTCTTCCTAGACAAATAATTGCCTCCTTCTATTTTTAGAAGAAGACAGAATTCGGCTTACAGCTTTCTTCACTTTTTTTAAATAATTAACTGAAAAAGTATGCAATTACCAGAAGATCCGTTTATAAGAGAATTGTTACCAGAATTTATTGACGATTGGATAAATCAGTTAAATGAAAACTTCGATCAATATGTTGCTGATTCAAACTTCAATGAAATGTATAGATTAGGTCATACTTTAAAAGGCTCCTGTCTTCAATTTGGACTAGATGATATGGCAGTAATAGGAGTTGAAATGATGGCTGATTGTAAAGAGATGAAAATGGAAGATATTATTCCAATGAAAGAAAAGCTACTTTCCATGTTTACAAATGTTAAATCAATTTTAGAGTAAAAAATGAAAATATTACTATTAGGAATTTTTCTTCTAATTTCTACTTCAATTACTGGTTTTTCGCAAACATCTGTTGCAGTTCTGCCATTTAGAAATATGGATGGAAATATTAATTTAGATATTTATTCTACTAAACTTTCAGATTCAATTTATGTTGAAATTGAAAAAATTGCAAAAGATTTGGGAATTAAACTAATATCAAATGAAGAAGTTGAAAAATCTATCAACTCTTTAAAAGAAGGTGAAACACATCCAAATTATGAAGCAACAATGTGGAAAGCTGCTGAAATATTAGGTTCCGATAAAATAGTATCTGGTACTTTCAATATGCAAAACGACAGACTTCTTATTAACGCTTACATTTATGATACAACTTTACGCCTACAAGACCCAAATAATAAGGCTGTTAATTTGTTTAAACCAGCATCAACAGTATTTGAAGTAGTCCCAATTATCGTTCGTAAATTGAAGCCTGGGCTTAAATAATTTTATGAAAGATTCTGCTCCAATATTAGTAATTGGGATATCTTCAAGAGCTTTGTTTAATCTTTCAAAAGAAAATGATATTTTCGAAAATGAAGGAGCTGAAATCTATAAAGATTTCCAAATTCAAAACGAAGAAGTAATTTTAGAAAAAGGAACAGGTTTCTATTTAGTAGAATCATTACTGAAACTCAATTCTTATGTGGCGAATCAACGTTTAGTTGATGTAGTAATAATGTCAAGAAATAGTTCTGAAATTAGTCTTAGACTTTTAAATTCTGTTTCTCATTACAACCTCGATATTACAAGAGCAGCATTCACAACAGGTGCACCATTAGCTCCATATTTACAAGCTTTTAATATAGATTTATTTCTTTCTGCTCATTTAGAAGATGTTCAAGGAGCTATTGATTCTGGATTTGCCTCAGCAATGATCTTTCCCTTTCATCTAAAGCCACAATATCCTTTAAATCAAATTAGAATAGCTTTCGATGGGGATGCTGTCTTATTTTCAGAAGAATCAGAAAACATATTTCAAATCGAAGGAATAGATCGATTCATAGAACATGAACGCTCGAATGCAAAAATACCCTTACCTAAAGGACCATTTGCACCATTTTTACAACAATTAGGAGTTGTTCAGATGTTATTACCTAAAGATACAGAGTTAATCAGAACCGCCCTTATTACTGCTCGTGATTCAAATGTACACGAGCGAGTAATTCGGACACTCAGAGAATGGAATATAAAGATAAACGAAACATTTTTTATGGGTGGTTTGAGCAAATCTAAAGTTTTAGAAGCCTTTGGTGCTCATATTTTCTTTGACGACCAAATTTCCCATATTGAACCAGCTTCTAAAATTGTACCAACTGCATTAGTTCCACATCCTACAAAGCGTTAAAATGAAAATACAGTATAACTCGCCTGTAATCCTAACTTTTACTTTAGTTTGTACCGTTGTATTAGCAATAGACTATATCACTGCACATTTTTTAATTAGTAATTTCTTTACAGTTTCATCTTCAATGTCATTGTGGAATCCAATTTCTTATTTTAGATTGTTTTCTCACGTAATTGGACATGCTGATTGGGGGCATTTAGTCTCGAACTTTTCATTTATTCTTCTAATTGGACCTTTATTAGAAGAAAAATATGGATCGAGACTAATGGCAGAGATGATTGGAATCACTGCAGTTTTAACGGGACTTATTACGATGTTGTTTATGAATATGACGTTGTTAGGTGCAAGTGGAATAGTGTTTATGCTTATTTTGCTTAGTTCCTTTGCAAACATTAAGTCTGGTAGAATTCCTGTCACATTTTTACTTATTGTAGTTTTGTATATAGGAAAAGAAGTAGCTAACTCTTTTCAAAATGATACTATTTCTCAATTCGCTCATATCTTCGGTGGGATTTGTGGTGGAATTTTTGGATTTATTTTCAATAAGTCAGAAAACAAACAACTTAATGAAAAAAATATACTATTATAAGATTTTACTTTTCAGTTTTAAATCGGTCTAACGTTTTTTTCCGAATTTCTGATTTTAATTTAGATGTTTTAGTGTCAGGAATATTAGAATATAGCGAATTTTCCCACGTTCCATACATAGGATTTGGGAAAATTATATATTTTTGACCAAATTGATCTGCAAGTTTTCGAACATTTTCAACTCGAGAATCAGAATCTTTATCATCAAATATCTCATTAAAATCTCCTAGGTTATCACCTAATAATAATTCAATGCTATAGTTTTCAGATACAGAATTTCTCCTTGATTCTTTTCCAGATTCATATTCACGTAAAAATATATTTTCTTTCTTTAGACCCTTCAAGTTATATCTAGCTAGGTTTTCAAAAGTAACGTCTCTTTCAGAAGCATCTCTATTCGAAATTAGTATAATCTCGAATCCTAGAGAATCAGCAACAGTAAAAAATCGTTCTACTCCTGGAAGTAACTCAGCACGTTTAGCATTTGTCCAATCGTACCATTTGTTTTGATTATATTCTAAGTATGAATATGCTAATGAGGCTTGAAATGGTGAATTATCTAAGACAGTTTCATCAATATCCAAAACAACAGCTAAATTACCAAGGGTAGGTTTTTCGTTCCTAATTTGAATCAATCGTATTTTTGCTATTTCATACCCTTGATAATATAAGGCTTTTGATTCAGCAGATTTTTGTTGCCAAACTATTGATGTAATTGATTCTTTGTTGAAATTATTTATACTGTTCAATTCGCCAAATAAATGA
Organism: Kapaibacterium sp. (SeqCode); assembly: GCA_041689575.1. GTDB lineage: Bacteria > Bacteroidota > Ignavibacteria > Kapaibacteriales > JAEUSM01 > JAEUSM01. The sequence goes on along the minus strand of JBDNFX010000131.1, from coordinate 905 downwards.
ATTATCATGAACATAGTAGAAATAACTTTGATAAAACTATTCTTATAGGTGAGCTCCATTTAAACCATTATTTAGAAATTAGTATCCGTATTTTTTTAGATTTGAAATTACAGAAGTTTGAAATAAATTGATAGAATTTTGGTTAATTTCTGGGAAAGACTTTAAAAGTAATGAGGATATTTTCGTTTTATCATCATATTCTTCTGTGTTAAGTATACTGACATCTTCTGTATGTAAATCCGAATCAGCATCTTGGACAGAAATTGAAAAACCAATTTCAGAACTTTTAGAAAAATCCTTAATAAACTCAGAAAATGGTATTTTGAAATAAAGTACATAACCTATATTCGTACGGATAACATCTACTGTAGCTTCTGTGGAAGTAGGAGTTTCGATATATGCTTTTGTAGTTTCAAAATCGCCTAATTTACAAGTGAATTGTACTTTTTTAGATTTAATTGGTTTTGTTTGAATTGTACTTTTATTGAGATTTGAAAAAAACTGTCGTAAAATTCCTTCATCATTATTTTCATAACTATAAAAATCTATAGTAACCATATCCTCTGTTCCATATCGAGATCCAGTTACTAAAGAATCGTCACTAACTTCAAGAGTTGCAAATAGAAAATCTTCTTTTTTTGTTAATTGAATTTGAAAAGAACAATCCTCTTTCCCTTTCCAATAATATGCTCCACTTTGGACATTATTTATAGTTTTAAATTCACGTTTTTCTTGAATTCCTGATTGATACTCGTAGTATTCAGGAAATAATGGATAATAGTTTATTTTATTAATTTGTGAAATCTTACCACTAGAAGAATGGACGATTCTTTCTTCAGCAAGGTTTTTTGAATAATCGATAAAAGATTCTTTTGTAACTGAAGATGTATACTTTTCGGTTCTAT
>JBDNFX010000130.1:0-1518 GCA_041689575.1 Kapaibacterium sp. (SeqCode) | reverse complement strand
TGTGGTAAAAGAACAAAACACTGTTACCATTTCTATTAATGACACTGGTATTGGTATTTCTGAAGAACAAATGAAAAAACTATTCTTATCAGAGACAAACGACTCAACATTAGGAACAGATGGTGAAATTGGAACTGGCTTAGGGTTGCTCTTGTGTAAAGATCTAGTTCAGCGAAATGGTGGATCATTATGGGTAGAAAGTACTTTAGGGAATGGGACAACGTTTTTCTTTACAGTTCCAATTGAACCATAGAAATGAAAGTAGAGAATTCTTCTTCTAAAAAAAACAGATTTTTTAAACGAATAGAATTGTTCACAGCTGTAGGTGTAAAAACAATAGATGATTTATTGATGTATTTACCACATTCGTATACTAGCCGAGATTCAATTCAATCCATTTCTTCACTCTATACTAAAATTTCGTTTAAAAATCTTCAACCAAATTCTACAGATTCTGTTGCCTCCTCTGTTCACGCACAGACAGTACTTCAGGGTATAATTACGAAAAAAAAAGAACATATTGTTGGTAAAAATAGATTTATGTTGGTTTTTTCAGTTTCAGATGGTTCTGGTTCATCTGTAGATACTATTTTTTGGAATAGACTTGATTACTACAAAAAAGCATTTTCCGAAGGCGACACTATTCTAATTATTGGGAAACCTACCTTAGATAAACGATTTCATCAAATTCAGTTTACCCATCCAGAAATTGAAAAAGTTGAATCTGACCAAGAATTGTATTCTAAAAATGCCATATTGCCGAATTACACTCTTTCAGTAGTGATGAGGCAAATTGGTATGACTTTACGTACCGTTAGGGGTATTGTACAAGAAACCGTTCTCAACGCTCCTGAATCTGATATTGAAACCATACCAGAATACATTCATGAACTTTGGAATATAGTTCCGCAAAAAAATGTATGGAAATCAATTCACTTTCCATCGACTTTTGCTGATATTGAAATTGGGATACGTTCATTAAAATTTGAAGAAATTTTTTACTTTGAGTTAATGATAGCACTTCGAAAACGTGGAATAAAAAAAATGGGAAATGGAAGAATTATATCTCCGAAAAGCCCTACTGCTCGATCTGTAGTCGATAACTTAGCGTTTGGACTTACAAGTTCTCAAAGGAAAGTAGTTCGTGAAATTGTAGCCGATATGGGTACTGGAATTCCAATGAATCGATTGTTACAAGGCGATGTTGGCTCAGGGAAAACCATTGTTGCCTTATTGTGCATTCTCTGTGTAATTGACAACGGACACCAAGCAATTTTTATGGCTCCTACGGAAATTTTAGCCGAGCAACAATTCCATTATTTTAAAAAGTATTGCCAAGATTTAGGGATTGAAATCTCTTTACTTACTGGGTCTTCGAAAACGAAAAAGCGTAAAGAAATTCAAGAACTTTTTTCCACAGGTACACCTGCAATTCTTATAGGTACACACGCTTTGTTCGAAGTAAACTACACTTTTAAAAACGTAGGTTTGCTTGTTATTGATGAACAACATCGTTTT
>JBDNFX010000129.1:0-1811 GCA_041689575.1 Kapaibacterium sp. (SeqCode) | reverse complement strand
GTCGAATCTGCACCCAGCCACTTACCCCGACGGTAATGATGTAGAAGTAATGCCAATCGAAATGTTAAAACTTGCAAATGTAGAAGCAACAAAACAATTGGAACGAGAACACACAACACCATATTTTTGGGACAACCCTGACCGTTTTAGAATAGGTTCTGTACTGTGGGAAACAGGATTAGATTACTCACTTTCTCATCGATTTACTATTGATTACCAAGAAGATTATGATTTTATAAATGAAGTATATAACCATTTATACCATCAAAACCCTTCTTTTACGTTAGAAGATATACTTCAACTATTACGAGAAAAACCTAAAATCTACCAGATAAATGCAAAATATTCGGGTGTTAATTGGTATAGAAATCATTTAGACGAATTGCAAACAATTGACGAAACAAAAACAAAACAACTATAAATATTAGGAGCTTCCTTTACATAGGAAAGTACAACAGTATGAATTCAACAATTTCAGTGAATGAGTTAGAAACGTTATCGTTTCGAGTAAGAGAACATATCATTCGTATGTCAACCGACGGAGGTTGTTTTACGGGAGCATCGCTTTCTTGTGCAGATTTAATAGTATACTTATATAAACATTTTTTAGATGTTAGCCCAGATCGATTCGATGACCCAACAAGAGATTATTGTTTCCTTTCCAAAGGGCACGATGTTCCGGCGTTATACGGAACATTTGTAGAATTAGGATGGTTGGAAGAATCGAGATTAGAAAACCATTTGAAACCAAACGATTCAATCTATTGGCATCCAAATAGAGCAATCCCTGGAGTAGAATTTTATTCAGGATCATTAGGTCATTTACTTTCAGTAGCAATGGGTGTTGCTTACGATTGTAAATTACGCGGTTCTAAAAACAAAATCGTTGTAATTGTCGGCGATGGTGAATTAAACGAAGGTAGTATTTGGGAAGGACTTTTAGTTTCAAATGCATTTAAACTCGATAATTTAGTGGTAGTTGTAGATAGAAATCACTTTCAAGCAAATATTCGTACGGAAGAATTAATACCATTAGAATCTATTGAAGATAAGTTTAGAGCATTTGGCTGGGATGCAGTAAGTGTAGATGGTCATGATTTTGAAAAGCTACACGAAACATTTCAAGCGTTAACTATTCACAATGGTAAACCACAAGTAGTAGTTGCATCTACGCAAAGAGGCAGAGGACTTCCAAGTATTTCCGAACGTGCTGATCGTTGGTTCTGTAATTTTTCAAAAGAAGAAGTAGAAAGTTTATTAAAAGAACTTCACGGCGATGCCGAAACAAACATTACTTCAGAAGTACTTATTGTACGTTAATATTTCTTAAAACAACTTAAATCTAAATATATATGAATTACGAACAATTAATGGAACAATTGATTTCTGAAGACGACAGAATCATTATTATGACGGCTGAAAATAGAGCTGCAATCCGTGGATTACCGGCAAAAATTGGAAAAAAGTTTATTGATACAGGTATTACTGAACAAACAATGGTTGGAATGGCAACAGGCTTGGCAATTCGTGGAAGAGTACCTATAATTCATGCGTTAGCTTGTTTTTTAACAATGCGAGCGTATGAGTTTACTCGCACCGATGTTGGAATTTCTGGTTCTCCAGTGAAACTTGTTGGTGGCGTTGCTGGGTTTTTATCCGATGCAAATGGACCAACTCACCAAGCAATTGAAGATGTTTCTATTATGAGAGGCATTCCTCCAATGGGCGTTTTTTGTCCTGCGGACGAACAAGAAATGTTGATGGGATTACCGTCGGTCATTGCATCAACGCAACCATTTTATATCCGTTAT
>JBDNFX010000128.1:0-2583 GCA_041689575.1 Kapaibacterium sp. (SeqCode) | reverse complement strand
CAAAAACACACAATTGTATATTGAAAAAGAATAAACACCTGCCATTTTTATCATATTACTAGGACCAGTTGTATTCATCGATAACCAAGTACAGTTTAGAATAACAACATTGTGGGTTGGTGTATCGTAAGTACCACCATCGTCGATACTTAAAGAGTTACCCGTTTGATCTTCAAATTGTAAACCATTGATTCGAATGTATTCAACATCGACTAAATAAAATGCAGCACCACCACCACGGAATACTACATTTTCATTCGGAGCTGCAAGGATAGTTACCCAATTTTCTGAAGTCCCTTTTAGATTTTCTCTGTACGAATTACCACTATAAACTCCTTCTCGCAATAAGATAGTGTCTCCAGCAACTGCTACAGATAAGGCTGGCTGAAATATTGAAAACTGTTTACCTTGACCAACTTCTAAAATTCTAGTATGTACAGTGTAATTAGTAATCATTAATACTATTAAGTGAAAAAGTATCTTCATTTTTACATTTGTAATGTATTGTTTTGAAAAAGAGTTGTAAGCGAATATTTAACTTTGAAACGTATGTTGATTTCAGTAACACAACAAGGAAGGATAAGATACAAGACCTTCAATTTTTACCATAGTTTTTCGTAATTAATTATATTATATACTATGGTAAACAAAAAATTCATATCTTTGTTTCGTAACCGAAGTTAAAACTTCAAGTAAATATTCCTAACTACAATTAAAAAATCTATGCAATTACGTTTACTTTATTTACTCTTTCTAACACTTGGATTGTTATTTTCCTTTGTTGAAAACACCTTTTCACAAACTGTACCTCGTTCTACACGTGGAAGAGAATTTTGGGTTTCTTGGCCTGATAATAAAAGTCCTGGCAATGATGCTACTAACTGTAATGTTTATATTTTTGGGACTAGGCCAACATCTGGTACAATTAAATTTGCAAATATTGTTGTAAATTTCAGACTAAATGACACGAACAACTTTTTTTACTCTGAAACTCTTTTGTTTCCGCAAGAAGTTGTACTTTCAGAATTAACTGAAACGAAAGGTGTAATTGTAGAAGCAAATGATAGTGTAAATATTTATGTAACTTCCTTAGCTGATACTCAGGGGCTAGATGCTACTATTGTTTATCCAACATCTGCTCTTGCTCGAGATTATTATGTAATTGCAAGAAAAGAAGGAACCGCACAAACACAATTCTTGGTAGTTTCACCAAAAGACTCAACCCGTGTAGAAATTACACCTACTGCAACTACAGAAGAAGGGAAGTCACCAAACATTCCGTTTACAATAACCTTACAGCGTGGGCAAACATATATGGTTCGAAGTGACGGAGATTTAACGGGAAGTAGAGTACGATCTATTGGTACTGCATTTTGTAACCCAATCTCGGTATTTGCCGGTTCTCCTCTAACTACTGTTGGTGGTTGTGCCCCACCCAGTTTTATGTGGGAACAAATGCCCCCAGATGCAGTTTTAGGTACTGGTTATGTTGTACCATTGTATCCAAACACTTCAGGTTCTATTATTCGAGCAATGGCAATATACCCTGGAACTATAATCCGGCTCGATGGAGTTAATCAAGGGATGCCAATCACAACTGGACAATTTAGAGAAATGGTTGTTGATTCTGCAGTGTATGTAAACTCAAATAAGCCTTTTCTTTTAGCACACTTTACACGTGGTGGTGGATGCGCTCCCGCTACTCCTTCTGTGCCTACAATGACAATTTTAAGTGCTATTACTCAACTACAACGCCAAGCAAGTATTTACCCACCCGTAGGAAATCAATTTCAAGTAACAGATTCTTCTACTTTAAATATAGTTGTTAAATATGATGAACGTGGAGTAACACGAATTAACAATTTTCCCGTTAATATTGGAGCTTGGAGAATATTACCGGGAAATCCTTTATTCGCCACTTATCAACGAAAAGTTGCTGCTGATGAACGAATTAGAATTTTTCATGATATGAGTGGATTTACAGCCTCTATTCATGGATCTATAAATACACAAGGTTTTGCAATGTCTGCAGGTGGAAATTTCTCTCAAACAATTGTAGGTGGATTAGATACCGCAGGAATTTTTGGAAAAACTACATTTTGCAAGGGAGAAGTTGCAAATTTCAAAGCTAATTCCGATACCACTGCTGGTTCGTTCCGTTGGGAATTTGGAGATGGAGGAGTTGATACAGGCAAAACTGTTTCGCATGTTTATCAAAACCCCGGATACTACTTCTTACGCTTAATTATTTTCCGTGGAGCATTTTGTGCCTATGACACCAATAGAAGACTCATTACCGTTAGAAATGCTCCTATTGCCGATGCTGGACCTCGTGCCTCAATTTCTCTTTGTATAGGAGCGACGGCACAACTTGGAACTGGAGAGTTACCCGGCGTAGCCTACCGTTGGTCACCTGCAATAGGGCTTTCCGATACAACTGTGGGTCAACCATTTGTAACAGGAATACTTGATTCAGTGAAGTATTTCGTTAGAGCTTATGACAATTTTGGTTGCGAAAGTATTGATTCGATTGTTGTGAGAATGCCCAATCCACCGATTGCAAATGCAGGACCAGACACGGTT
>JBDNFX010000127.1:0-11574 GCA_041689575.1 Kapaibacterium sp. (SeqCode) | reverse complement strand
TTCGAAAAAAATGATTTTGTAAAATCACTTGAAATTCTTGAAAAAGCCAAAGAAATGAAACCTGATTCTCCAACAGTTCTTTTGCGTTTGGGAATTACTCAACGAGCAATGAATAAAATGGATGAAGCTCGTGAAAATTTATTTAAAGCTATCGAGATTATGCCCGATCTTTCTGATGCCCATTATTATCTTGGTGTCATTGACGCACATTTTGGTGATTATAACAAAGCAATTGGTTCATTTAAACAATCAATTAAGCTCTCTCCGGGGAAAGCAGAAACATTTGTACATATTGGTCTGGCCTACACTCAATTGAAGCGTTATCAAGCAGCTATCGATTCTTACAAACAAGCCCTGCATATCGATGCTAAACAACCGAACGTGTATGTTGGTCTTGGAATAATTTATGAACAACTAAATGAATACGAAACAGCTTTAGCGTCGTACAAAAAAGCATTTGAATTAGATCCTGAATTTGCAAGAGCTCGGTTTAACTATGCAATAATTATGGCTCAAAGAAATTATTTCGACGAAGCAACTGAACAAAGTGAACTTTTAAAAGAACTCAATGTACAATTTTACACAAAACTTTCTGCATATATAGCAGACAGAAAATCTCGTACTTCTTCTTAAATTGTATAAAGGTGAAAGAATTTTCCATTGTTGCAATTGGATACCTTCGTACTAAACCTACATCGAAGTACGAATTACCACGTCAAGCTGTTAATAGTTTAACCACCGATGCTTTTATAGAATTAGAACCTCATAATAATTTCGAACAAGCTATTGAAGATCTGATTGGGTTTTCTCATATTTGGATAGTTTCCTATTTTGAAGGTAATACTTTTACTAAACCTCGAATTTTAACGCCTCTTTCCAGAGAAAAAAAAGGTACGTTTGCAACTCGATCTCCTCACCGTCCTAACCCATTAGGAATTTCGGTTGTTCCATTGATTGGAATAAAAGGAAGAAAAATATTTGTTGGTTCAAATGACCTTTTAAATGGAACACCCATTTTAGATGTTAAGCCATATCTGCCTCATGCAGATGCTTTTCCAAATGCAACAATTGGATGGATGGAAGGGAAAATGAGTACAATATTTGCAGTAGAAATAGTAGAAAATTGTAAAATACATTGGGAAATGTTTCAAAAAGTATCGCCAAGTAATTATGATTATGTTGTGGAAACATTGTCTAAAGATCCATTCCCTCATTCGTATCGACGGATAAAAGAATTAAGTGAAAACAACTTCATTCTATCAGTCAAATTATGGAGAATTACCTATTCTGTAAATGAAAAAATATGCATAATTTCCGATGTGGACGTCGCTTCAGAATATGATATTGACCAAGCTAAATGCCAAGGCTATCCTACGGAACTATTTACTGAAATTGAAGCATTTCAACAATTTGTGAACAGAAAAAAAGGGGACTAACTCCCCTTTCTAATTACAGGAAAACAGGTATTTTACATACCGTACAATGCACCCCAAATTTTAAATTCAGTGGTGTCATCTAAAAATATTCCATACCAAATAACAAAAGTCTCATCGGGCAAATTACACATCATTTCAAATACAAGATCATTAGAGTTGATTATTCCAGAATAAGAATAAACTGGTTTTTTATTAGCTTCTGAATTGTCATAATCCGATCCATGTTGAAATGCAGTCATAGTTTCTTCTGAAGCTTTATAAGAGTTGATTGTAAAGCTGTTTTTTTTACTTAATTGCTTTAAATGTTTTGAAAAGTAATAAACCATATCTTCTTTTGAAATAGTTTCAAGTTTATCATATGTGAAAGCAGTCCCATTTCCACTTCCAAAAACCATAGGAAAATATAGACATTCTGCTTCAAATTGAGCAGGGCTACTTTTCAACTTTGTAAGTGATTCTTCTATAAAAGCTTTAAACGTTTCATTTGTGCCGCCAGTTTGGGCGAATGTAGTGGTACCGTTTGTTACTAAAACAAACAGTACGAAAAGAAAGGTCGAAGAAAAAATGCGAGATTTCATAAATGATACGTTAGAAATGATAAGTTTTGAAATAGTTATCTGAAACGAATTATAATCCTTTGTTAGCAGCCCAATATTTGTAGGTTCTACTTTTAACATCAAAAATGATGAAAAGTTCAACAATTTGCTTATAGTCGAAATAATCTATTTTTGGACCACAAGGTGAACTAACTATAAAGACTTGGTCGCCTTCGTTAACAAGTCCAGCATATGGAACGGGTTCGTTAGGGAATGAACGATTACCATCACCATCAACCTCTTTGTACTCATACGAATTACATAAATACGGCAAAGTACTTTCACTTACAGATACTTCTGTAATTGTAAGACCTTTTCCTTTTTTGAGTTGTATTATACAACTAGTGAAATACTTTTTGACCACAGAGTTCAATTCATTCTTCGTTGAAGATCGATCATAGGTGTAATAAGCATCTCCACCAATTCCGCTTAGAAATGGGGTACGAAAGTACTTTGTAGCAAATGCAACATCCCCTTTGGGTAATTCCGTTAAAGTTTGTTTAACCCATTTTTTACAATCTGCTAAGTTTCCACCTTTTTGAGCAAAAGAAAACTGTGAAGTTAAAATCAAAATCAAAATCACATTTAACAGGAGAAGAAATTTAAATAAGTTATTATTGGGCATAGACTCTATTAATTTTGTTTTGTGCGTATTCTAGAAAATCTTTAGCAGTTAAGGGTCTACCGGTTACATCCATCACTATTTCTTGAGGTGTTTTCATTCTTCCAAATGTATGAATTTTTGTACGTAACCATTGTAAAATTTCTGTAAAATTGCCATGAGCAATCATATCTTTCGTCTTCGGAATATCTTTGTTTATTTGGTTCCAGAACATTGCTCCGTATAATTTCCCTAACGAATATGTTGGGAAATAGCCAAACCCACCAAAAGACCAATGAACATCTTGCAGACAACCTTGTTTGTGGTTTTCTGGTACTACATTTAGATATTCTTTCATTTTGGCATTCCAAATTTCTGGGATATCTCCTGAACGGATAGAACCATCAAAAAGTCCTTTTTCTATTTCAAAACGTAGAATTATATGCAAGTTGTATGTGATTTCGTCTGATTCAACCCTATTTAAAGAAGTTGATATTTTGTTTATTGCTTTATAAAACTGTTCTAAGCTTACATTATAGAATTGGTCAGGGAATTCTTTTTTCAATATTGGGAAGGCATATACCCAGTATTCTTCACTTCTACAAACGTAATTTTCCCAAAAAAGCGACTGGGATTCATGGATTCCTAAAGATGATCCACCACCTGCAAAAGTTCTCGAAATTTCTGGATTAATCCCTTGTTCATATAAGGCGTGTCCAGTTTCATGAATGACACCAAAAAAACAAGAATGGAATTTATCTTCAGAAACTCTTGTAGTTATACGAACATCTATGGGAGAAAACGAAGTACAAAACGGATGTGTTGATAAATCTATTCTACCTTTGTTATAATCAAAGCCTAATCGCTCGGACATCTGTTTTGCAAACGATAACTGTTTTGAAGGTTCAAAGGAACGATGTAAAAAATCTCTGTTAACATAAACATCTTTGTCATCAACAGACTGCAATAATGAAATTGTACCTTGACGTAATTCTTCGAAAGTTGGAGTTAGCAATGCAACAGTAGCCCCTTTTTCGTAATTGTCGAGCATAAGGTCGTAACGGTGTTCTTTATAACCAATATGTTCTGCTGCTTCAGTTTTTAAGTCTAATAGCCTTTTTAAATACGGTTGAAATAATGAATAGTCAGAATCATGATAAGCTTGTCTCCATGCTGTTTGTCCTAATGCACGAGCTTTTGCTGTATCTTTAACTAATTCCATTGGTAGAACAATGTTTTGTTCAAATTCTTCAATGTATAAAGAAAGTAACCTTTTTTCATTTCCAGAAAACGACTCTAAATGCTCTTTTGCAGTTTCGTAATGTTTTTTAGCTGTGTCATTTGTCATTAACTCGTGAGAAATACTTGACAATGTCGAAATATGTTCTGCTCTTGCAGGAGCTGAACCGGTTGGCATATTAACTTCTTGGTCCCAACCTAAAAGCGAAATTGAAGATTGAATATCCTTAATTTTACTCATCAATTGAGAGACCGAATCAAACAATGCAGAAGGTGTTGACATAGTAGTTATTCTGCCACTTCTCTAAATTGAGAAGCAACAATAAGTTCTGTAAACGCACATAATAATGCTAATGTAAGAAAAAATTGCCATAACTCTGTTTTTGATTGGGCTTTTGACAAAGATTTTTCATTCAATTTCGAATTTTGTAAATTTTCAACATTATTTTTAGGTAATAACTTTTGAAGTAAACTTACTATATTTTCATTCGATGAAGAAATAGATTTACGTTCGTTTGTTGGGATATTAACGGAAAAAGAAGTTATTGGATTTTTGTCATTCGATAGAATTGAATACGTTCCAAGTTGCCACAATGGAGTAACTTGAATTGCTGTTTTTGATGGCAAAGAATAAGGAGTAACCTTTGTTTGTAAACCATTTGGATCGTTTAAAGTAATAGAACTTTCTTTATAAGAAGTTGGTATTTCAATGGTTATTGGAACTCCACCTTCTTTTAAAATCCCTATCCCTTCCGACTGAGACAAATACGAAACACTTCGAGTTAAAACTACTGGAAACAACGACAGTAAAGGAAATGAAGATTGTTTAATACTTGCAGGAACTGCACAATAAAGAATTTTCGATTGACCTATACGATATTCACTTAAAAACGCTCCACCTTGTATTTCAATTATGGGTATTCCGCCCTGCGAAGGGAATGCAGAATATATTTTGGGGCTTTCCACCATTCCTTTTGTATCTTCTTTAAATACACCACGGAATAATGGATGTCTTCGGTCAGAATTGGTAAATTGTAAAAAAGGATTTCCACTTTGTTCAGAAGGAATTGTTGCGCCGAATTGTTGCCCAAATTTTTGTAATGTCTCTAAAGAAGCATCAGCAAAAAGAAACACTCCAATTCCTTTTTCACTTAACTGCGTTAAAAAACTTGGTTGAATTGATTCTAACTGGTCAATAATAAAAACAGTTTGAATACCTGAAAAACTTTCATTCCCAATTTCCGTAGATGCAATTGATCGAATTGTTGTTAAAACACCACCAGGCAATTGCAGTGCATTTTTTACAAATTGAGTTTTAGATTCAGATCCAATTAGAAGTACATTTGGCTTCCCATTTAAACGAATACTTGTAAAAAACGTGTTGTCTGGTTCATAGGAATCATTATCTAAAAATCCTTTCACAGGAACAATTCCATTTTCAGTACTGTTTACAGAAAAAGGAATTCTTTGAGAACTTTTTGCTTGTAAAGTAATTTGTTGTTGACCAACAACCACAGTTCCAAATTGACAAAAAACCGTTGTCTTGATTTCTTTCGTTGAAGTATTAGAAACTATCATCTCTAACTCGATTGGTTTTCCACTTCGAAAAAGTGTCGTTTTAAATTGAATAGTGTCTATTGAACAATTGGGTTCGTCATTTATTGAAGTTGGAGAATAAGACTTATAAAAGATAGATTGTACCGGAATTTGATATTCAAGAGAATCTATCAATAACTGTTCAAATGGAGCCGTTTGATTGTCACTCAATACATATATAACTGAGTTAGATGGGTGCTTTGCTGCAGCCATTAAAGCGATTATTTTTTGAAATGCATCAGAAATTGTTGCCGATGCAATTGAAGGAGTTAATGCCGTTATTTCTTCTAACAATTGTTGTTTATTCGAACTAAATTGATAAGTTGAACTTGAAACAAAAGGAATAAAAGTAAGTTCATCGCTTTCACTCATTGTTTCAACAACATTACGGATATCATTTTTCATTGCTGAAAACAAAGTACCTGAATTTGAAGAATGTACGGTCGAAGATGTGTTGTCTACCAACACTATGATACTTCTATTGGATTGTAAAGTAGAAAGAAAAGGTATCGTCCCATTGTAAATAGGCTGCGAAAACGATAATACGGCAAATATTACTAACAAAGTTCGTAATAGAAGCAATATCCATTGTTTAATCTTTATAGTTCTAATTGTCGACTTTTTAAGTTCTTTCAAAAAGTATAATGTTGAAAATTCTACCGTTTGAGTTTTTCGTAAGTTAAGTAAGTGAAGTAAGATTGGAATTGCAGCTGCGGCTAAACCAATAAGGACAAAAGGATTTAAAAAATTCATTATAGATAATTACGAAAAAATAAAGCTGTTAGAAGTGATTGCATTGCAATATACGAGTTCGAGCAATAATTGTTTTTACACGAAAGAACTACTCAATTAGTTATATTTGTACAGAATTCTTTTCATAACTTCTAATTTTTGTTCCTTTTCGCCTTTTTAACTCGATCATTTACTACTTAAAAACATTATGTCTCAAGAAACAGTAACCCCAAAAGTAATCCTTTCAGGAATGCAACCAACAAATCAATTGATGCTTGGAAACTATATTGGTGCGCTAAAACAATGGGTCGAATTTCAAGATACCTATAAAGGACTTTTTGCAGTAGTAGATTTGCACGCTTTAACAATACGCCCAAACCCTGCTTTGCTAAGGAAACAAACATTAGATTTTATAGCAATGTATCTTGCTACTGGAATTGATCCTGAAAAAAGTGTTGTCTTTGTTCAATCTCACGTACCAGAACATACTCAGTTAACTTGGGTTCTAAATTGTTTTGCTCAAATGGGCGAATGTTCAAAAATGACTCAATATAAGGAAAAATCGGAAAAATTTTCTCAAAGTGTTGGGTTGTTTACTTACCCAGTTTTAATGGCTGCCGATATTTTACTCTATCAAGCCGATGTTGTTCCAGTTGGTGCTGACCAAAAACAACACCTTGAATTGGCAAGAAATTTAGCTGAACGGTTTAATGGTGCATACTCTACAACATTCGTAGTTCCTGAACCTTTTATTCCTAAAGAAGGTGCTCGAATAATGAGTTTGCAGGAACCAACAAAAAAAATGTCCAAATCAGACGAAAACCCTAGGGCAACAATTTTCCTTACTGATACTGCCGATGAAATTCGTTCAAAAATAAAACGTGCGGTAACCGATTCGGGAACTGCTATTGTCTTTGACGAATCACGCCCTGCAATTTCGAATTTGTTGACGTTGTTTTCTATTGCATCGAACAGACCTTTAAGCGAAATAGAAAATGACTTCAAAGATATTGGTTTCGAAACGTTTAAAAAAGAACTTGGCGAGCAATTAGTTACCTTTTTAAAACCGTTTTCAGAAAAATATATTGAAATAAGAAGCCAAAAAGATTTTCTTCAAGATGTAATGAGTACTGGTGCAAAAAACGCACAAACAATTGCTCGGAAAACCTTACGAAAGGTCTATAAAAAAGTTGGACTTGTAGAATTAGACTAACCGGAACTTCTTCTACAAACCTATATAATTAGGAAAAACACAGAAATTTCCATAATTTTGAAAATTGAACAATACTATATCATTAGAAAATGAAAGGCACATTATGTCAGTAAAAATACCAATTACGGTAGCGTATGGCGATGGAATTGGTCCAGAAATTATGGACGCTTCCTTGAGAGTTATTAAAGCTGCAGGGGCAAATATTGAAATTGAAACTATAGAAATCGGGGAAAGTGTTTACCTTCGTGGGGAAACATCTGGAATAGAGCCTTCTGCGTGGGATTCACTTAGAAAAACAAAGGTATTTTATAAAGCACCTATCACCACACCTCAAGGTGGAGGATATAAAAGTTTGAATGTTACCGTACGCAAAACATTAGGTTTGTACGCTAATATACGTCCCTGTGTTTCATATAGTCCATTTGTAAGAACAAAACATCCTATTATGGATACAGTCATTGTTCGTGAAAACGAAGAAGATTTATATGCAGGTATTGAACACCGCCAAACAGATGATGTTTATCAATGTTTGAAATTAATTTCTCGTCCTGGGAGTGAAAAAATCGTTCGTTATGCATTCGATTATGCTGTACGAAATAACCGTAAAAAAGTAACTTGTTTTACCAAAGACAATATTATGAAACTAACCGATGGTTTGTTCCATAAAGTTTTTGATGAAATTGCTGCAGAATATCCACAAATTGAAAACGAACATTGGATAGTTGATATTGGGGCTGCAAAATTAGCAGATACTCCAGAAGCTTTCGATGTACTAGTGATGCCAAATTTATACGGCGATATCTTATCAGATGTAGCAGCTCAAATTGCTGGTTCTGTTGGTTTGGCAGGTTCAGCGAATATTGGAGAAAATTTTGCAATGTTTGAAGCAATTCACGGTTCTGCACCCAGAAGAGCAGGTCAAAATATGGCTAATCCTAGTGGGTTACTTTTAGGTGGTGTACAAATGATGGTTCATATTGGTCAAGCTGATATTGCTGAACGAATCCACAACGCTTGGTTAAAAACTATTGAAGATGGAATCCATACGTACGATATTTTTAAAGAAGGAATTTCGACTCAAAAAGTAGGAACTTCAGAATTTGCTGATGCAGTTATTGCTCGTTTGGGCCAAAATCCAACAACTTTGAAAACAGTTGTCTATAACAAAGATGCTAAAGCAGTTGAAGCAAAAGGTGCATCACCTCGAGTTGTTGCAAAGAAAGAAAATCTTGGAGTCGATGTTTTTGTACATCATGGTGGTACTACTGAAGAACTTGCCGCAAAGCTAAGTACTTTAAATCCAAACAATCTGAAACTCGTTATGATTTCAAATCGTGGACTAAAAGTTTGGCCAAATGGTAATCCTGAAACGTTCTGTACTGACCATTGGAGATGTCGTTATATGGGAAATGACAATAAAGCAATTGCTCATCATGATATTGTTGCAATCTTAGACCAATGTGCTTCAGCTGGGATAGATTTTATTAAAATTGAAAATCTTTGTACTTTTGATGGTGAATATGGTTTTTCAATGGGACAAGGTCAATAACAATTCCTGAATTTACTTGGCGAGTCCTAAAAAAACTCGCCATTTTTTTTCTACTTATTTAAAAATATTTAACCTGTTAAATGGAAAACCAATTTATACTTTTGTCTACTCCAGCCGATGGAGTTGGAGTAATTCAACTGAACAGACCCACAGTGTTAAATGCACTGAACCTTCAAACTATGACTGAAATTGTAGCAGCGTTAGAACAATACGATGCTGATCCAACTATACGATGTATAGTAATTCATGGAAATGAAAAGGCTTTTGCTGCTGGTGCTGATATCAAAGAAATGTCGGGTGCAGATACTGTTGAAATGATGAAGCGAGATCAATTTGCAAAATGGGAAAAAATCAGAACGACTAAAAAGCCAATCATTGCGGCGGTTAGTGGTTTTGCTCTTGGTGGCGGTTGTGAATTAACTATGTTATGCGATATGATTGTAGCTTCCGAAACTGCGAAATTTGGTCAACCTGAAATAAACATCGGAGTTATGCCCGGTGCTGGTGGAACGCAACGATTAACTCGTGCAGTTGGAAAAGCACTAGCTATGGAAATTGCTTTAACTGGAAGAATGATTACTGCAAAAGAAGCCTATGATTCAGGGTTAGTAAATAGAGTTGTACCCGTATCTATATATTTTGAAGAAGCTCTTGCATTAGCAAAAGAAGTTGCATCTAAAGCTCCACTTGCCGTAATGTTAGTGAAAGAATCTATTTTAAAAGCTTTTTCTACTACTTTAGAAGCCGGGTTAGAATTTGAACGTAAAAACTTCTATATGTTGTTTTCTACACAAGATCAAAAAGAAGGAATGGAAGCATTCGTAGACAAACGTAAACCAAATTGGAAAGGACAATAAAATGGAATTTACTTCCTTATTAACAACGTTAGAACAAAACGTTTATACAATTACATTAAACAGACCCGATAGTTATAATGCTTGTAACGAAGCTTTAACTTTGGAATTACAAGATGCATTGCGGTTTGCTACAGATTCTGAGGATGTTCGGTGTGTTGTTCTGACCGGTGCCGGACGTGCTTTTTGTTCTGGTCAAGATTTAAAAGATGCTCCATCCGGTGGAGGAAAACGGTCGTTGGCAGATTCACTTCAACGCAGATACAATCCAATTATTCAATTGATGAGTTCAATGCCGAAACCAATTATTGCAGGAATAAATGGAGTCGCAGCAGTTGCTGGTCTTTCGTTAGCATTAGCTGCAGACCTAAGAATAATGAGTAGAAAAGCAAAACTTGTAGAAGCCTTTATAGGCATTGCATTAATTCCAGATTCGGGTGCAACGTATTATTATCCTCGTTTATTAGGATACCCAAAAGCATTTGAATTTGCAACAATGAATTCACCAATTGAAGCAGATGAAGCACTACGATTAGGGTTAGTTAGTTCAATCGTTGAACACGATGCTTTCCCAACTGCAGTAAGTAAACTTGCTAAAGCCTATGCTTCAGGTCCTACGAAGGCTTTTGGTTTTGTAAAACACTTGCTTAGAAAAGGTGAAACGCTATCTTTAGAGGAAATGCTAACATTAGAAGTTGATTTCCAGCAACAAGCAGGAGAATCTTCAGATTACCAAGAAGGTGTGCAAGCATTTATTGAAAAAAGAGCTCCTAATTTTACGGGTAAATAAAAAAAGCGGTGGAAACACCGCTTTTTTTATTAGTGAAATTCACATCAATAGTTTATTCCTACCGTTTGAGATTGTACTGTATTTCCTTTTTTAACTTGTAATAATACTAACCCAATATGATCTAAGGGCACTAGCATTGAATAAGTTCCTACGCTATAACATTGCCAAGGAATTGTTTTCAAAATAGTTCCTTTGCTATCCATAAATTGAAGTGTATACTCACCTATTGTAGGGAATGAAAGTCTTAAATACATAGAACTATTTCCAACTGAAGAAATAGAACAATAAGAGTCGGAAACAGTAGAACTTTGAACTGAAGAAATAACTGTAGATTGTAAAGCAAAAGCATCAATTTTTCCAAACCCCCAAAAAGTATTTGGCAATGTTCCGTTTTCATAAGAAAAAGTATCCTGATTTGCAGATGCAGTAATTCTTTTCTTGATTTCTGAAAATGGTGTTGTAGGGTTTTCTTCATAATACAAAGCAACAATACCTGTAACTGCCGGACAAGCCATACTAGTTCCTGAATTTACTGCCGTAATGCTATCGCCAACTAACCGATTAACAGGTTTATTCAATAATGTTGTTGGGCTTGCAGAAAAAACATTTTGACCCGGAGCAGAGATTTCTGGTTTCAATCGTTCATCAGTAGTTGGTCCAATGCTAGAAAAAGATGCTCTTTTTCCAGCAATCAATTCTTTTGAAAGAGTGTCACCTTTTATATTTACATATTTACCTCTGTTTACATACGCACCAACTGTTAAGACATTCTTGCCTGTTCCGGGTGCTCGAAGGCTATAATAACTATCCGTTGGAACATATCCTTTAACTCCAATATCTTGGGCATTTAATCGAAGCCAATTGCCCCAATGCCAAGCGTGAAGTTTTTCTTTACCTTTCACCCAAAAGCCAATATAGTGTTTGGGGGATTTGTATCGTGTGGTAACGATTAACTCTTTTTTATTGCC
>JBDNFX010000126.1:0-3650 GCA_041689575.1 Kapaibacterium sp. (SeqCode) | reverse complement strand
TCTTAAAAAAACAAAATCCTCTAAAAAAATACTTGCAAATTAAAAAAAAATGTATATTGCAATGTAAAGGTTCGTGGTTGTAGCTTCCTAATTCATAGAGGTTAGCCCATAAACCATTGTAGACATAAAAAAAGTAGTTCTAAAATGTTCTTTCGTTGTTTAAAAACATATTGATATTTTTTTCTGAGATGAACAGTTCATCTTATTTTTATTCCTTCATAGAAAGAGGCGACACTATGTACCCGCTATTTTCTTTATTCGCTTTCAGCAAAAATGCTGACAAAAGAAATCTTCTATCTACCGGAACACCGGAACACCGGAACACCGGAACTTTCAAATATTTGAAAGAGTTACAACAATGAATGCTGCGTCTACCGAGCAATTGTTATCTCGTGTCGGTCAAAATCAGTTGACTGTGAAAAAACGATTTTCACAATACCAACGTTCAATTTTCATCGTTTTTTCCCTCCTTTTTAGTCTACTATTTTTTCAACAAACGTTCTCTCAGTTAAATGATCCGTACAGTGGTTACACTTGTGACGAAGATGAAAACTGTCCTTGGATAAAAGATTCAACCCATTTCATCACTCCTGGTTCTGATACAAATTGTTCGTATACTGTATATTACAAGTACAGAACTTGTAATCTTTATTTAGAATTGCAACCAACAGCGGTTCGTACTCCAGGTGATTCCGCTTGTTCAAATTCAATGCAATTTTATGGTGATACGTTAGAAAATCAGCGAATGGAGCAACTATTGAAAACTGCTGAAAGGAAATTGGTTGTTAAATTCTTCAATGAATTTGTACAAACACTTGATACAAATGATATTCCAGCCTATACAGCCAAAATTGTTGGTGATTCAGTAACGTCCATTTTAAAATTCAAAATAGGATTTTACAGACCAGCTTGTAGGGGTATTTGTATTTCGTATGGAAGGCTTAATTCTTTTAATCCAGTTAATTCTGTCTATGGTAAATGGTATAATTGTGGAACACAGTGTTGTGAATTAATTAGCTACCTTGCAATTGATACCATCAATCCTATGACAACAATAACTCCACCTGGTTTTTATAAAGATACAAACTATATTAGAGTTGCTTATGAAAGGGGTGTAACTACAGATTCTTGTACAACTTCGGAACCAAGTACGTCCTGCCCACCAACGACTTTGAGTACAACTGTAATACGGTTTAAAAACTGTCGAAATTATTGCGTCGATTCCATAGTAGCAGGTGGATTTGGTGTATATGGTCCTGATGCTCACGATCCCTATATTTTACCAAACTTTGATAAGTCAAAAACAGGCGTCTTAAACCTCAACGAAATGCCGTTTTTGTCTGAAAAAGTATTTTCAGCAATACCTGATAATATCTTGTTAGAAACTTCTAATGATATTGTTGTAAATATTACTTCAGATATATTGAGAGTTAAAATTGTATCGTTAGCTGGAGTTGAACTACAAAATATTCCTATACTTTTCGGAAGGACATTTATGACAATCTCATTACAATCGTTACAAAATGGACTGTATATGCTAGTAATGGAGTCAAAAAGTGGAATTTCATCAAAACCACTTATTATTGCAAAATAGATTCTTACAAAACAAGGAGGTACTTTTGTATCTCCTTGTTTTTACTTATAGTCTTTTCTACTCTGATTTAATTTTGAAGGAATGTCAAATGACTAAGAGATATTTATCTAACTATTTTGCTATTATTGTATTACTTTTAAGTAACTATACAACCATTTATTCACAGGTTGCTCCTAAATCTATGTATGGTAAACGATTCTACATTGCATATCCAACTATAGGAGGGAATTCACTTGGTAGCAAGGATAGCACATACTGTAATTTTAGTATTTTTTCATTAAGTAAAAGCACTAAGGGGGTCATTAAAACAGCAGATACAACCATAAATTTTAGTACAATTTTTAACTGGAGTTTGAATACCTATAATACGTTGGAATATAGTGGGTTACACCCCGGTTTTTTTAACCGTTATCATGTTACTGTATCAGAAGAAATTGAAAAAAAGGGAATTTATATAGAGGCTGAAGACAGTGTGATGGTGTCTATGTTTGTGAATACAAGTAGTAGATTATATGATACAACAATTACAGGCGTTCCAAATGAAATGCATTTTACTTCTGAGGCTGCAACTGCTTATCCAATAGAGTCACTGTCAACAAATTACGTTGTCATCACCAAATCTGAAGATGGTGCGGCATCTCATTTTTTGATACTCGCAACAGAAGATTCTACAGTAATAGAAATAACCCCCTCGAAAACAACTGAAAAGGGAAAACTTGCAGGAATTCCTTTTACAAAAAATCTCCAAAAAGGAGAAACGTATTTAGTTCGCTCACCTTCTGCAGATTTGACAGGTTCAAGCATTCACTCAGTTGGAAGCATTTGTCATCCAATTGCAGTTTTTGTAGGTTCACCATATACAACTATAGGAAGTGAACCCGATGCTTCCATCCAAAAAGAGAATATTCTTTTTGAGCAACTTCCTCCAAAAGAATTCATTGGAAATCGATATATAGTTCCAATCAAAATTAATGTTGATGAAACGCAAACTAAATCTACAATTAGAGTATTAGCTTTAGATCAAAATACACGAGTATTGGTTGATGGACAACAAGTAGGAAGTTTATTGTCAAAAGGTGAGTTTATAGATTTTATTACTGACTCAGTTGTTTATATTTCATCTGAAGAAAAAATTCTTGTGGCACTTTTTACTAATGGTACAAGTCGGCAAGAGCCTTCAATGTCGATACTCTATTCATTAGATCAAATGATGCCCTCAGTTATTTTAGCTCCTTTAAAAATGTCTGTCTTTAATTATGATATTCATAATCCTGCTTCGGTAGCTGCTACAATTATTGCCAGATATGATGACCGTGATTCAATTACGAAAGGTATTCCTGGCCCAAATTGGAAAAGAGTTTCTGGAAATCCGATTTATGGTTATTATTTTTTTAAATATTCACGAGAAAGAGGTATGAAAGTAGAAAATAAAACAGGGAATGGACTGCAAGGAATGATATACAATATTGTTCTCATGGAAGGCTTTAGCTATTCTACGACAGTCATTGCTTCCTTCAGTCGCACCATCTACGGCGGAATCGACACGACAGGAATTTTCGCCAATATCACGTACTGTAGTAAGAATTTGTCTTCATTTGAAGCATTTGCTGATACGACATCAACGTCATTTCAGTGGGAATTCGGAGATGGAGGGAAAGCAAGTGGAAAAACTGTTGGCCACGTGTACCAAAACGCTGGACAGTATGTTCTGAAACTCATAATCTATCGCGATGCATTCTGTTCGTACGACACTGTAAGACGGAACATTACCGTTCGAGCCTCGCCAGTGGTGAAGGCTGGACCTCGTGCCTCAATTTCTCTTTGTATAGGAGCGACGGCACAACTTGGAACTGGAGAGTTACCCGGCGTAGCCTACCGTTGGTCACCTGCAATAGGGCTTTCCGATACAACCGTAGGTCAACCATTTGTAACAGGAATACTTGATTCAGTGAAGTATTTCGTTAGAGCTTATGACAATTTTGGTTGCGAAAGTATTGATTCGATTGTTGTGAGAATGCCCAATCCACCGATTGCAAATGCAGGACCAGACACGGTT
>JBDNFX010000125.1:0-5598 GCA_041689575.1 Kapaibacterium sp. (SeqCode) | reverse complement strand
ATTGGAATGAATTTAGTCAATTGCCCGTAAGGGCTGAAGCAGAAATAGCATATAATCAAATCAGAATTTCAATAGAATATCCTGATTCGTTAGTGCCATTAGGGTTTTTTGAAGAATACTTCGGTCCGATTAATAAAATACTAGCGAAAACAGGAAGAAGACCTTTTACTGATCGTACTGATATTATAAAATTCAATAGAGTCAATGGTCTTTATTTAGGAATGGGGCTGATTTCTTCAATTGGAAAAAATGTAGAGGTACTCGGAAAGATTGGATACGGTTTTTCAGACAACAGGTATTTTGGTCAGATGAATTTTACATATTTTCCCGACAATAAAAGGCAAATTCAAATGGGTGTGTCTATTTATGATATTTTACAACGTAGAGATCAGCCTTTTATAGTGCAAAATGGTTTGATAACTACCTTATCGTTGTTTGCAAAGAATGATTATGGTGATTATTTTTATAATAAAGGAATGGAAGTCTTTTTCCAACTTGGTGCTGGACAGTTGCAATTTATCAAACCTGAATATTTCGAACACCCTTATTCGTTAAAACTCTATTATCGAAACGAAGACCATTCAACGGCGAAAACGAATACTCAGTTTTCATTCTTTAACAGAAATGCCCTATTTCGAGATAACCCAGAAATTGTTGGTTCAACACAAAGAATCGTTGGGTATGAAATCAATTTGAACTATAATTCACAAAGAAGATTTTCAAGAATAGGCCTTCAATTAAGAGGAAAAGCATCATCACAAGAATATTTAGCTTCGGGAACAGATTTTCAACAATATGAAGGGTCATTTTTTTGGAAATTTAAAACTCTCCCACTTTGGGAAACGACAATCACACTGCATTCAGGCTATTCACGAGGAACAATTCTTCCGCAATATTACTATAGTTTAGAATCCGTGGCTTCATTAGTTGCACCAATTGGAGATTTGTTTCGTGTAATGAAAGTGAAAGAATTTTATGGGGATAGAGTTTTGTCCGTAAATGTTGAGCATAATCTTGGTGAAATTGTTCCCGGAATTTTGAGAATTCCAAACATTGCGTCTTTTGGTTTAGAGTTTATTGTTATAGCAAATGTAGCTTGGACAGATTTTTCTGCAAATTCTGTTATCGACGTTCCAGAACTATACAAAAGTACAACTATAACTAATGACCGATGGTATTATGAATTTGGGTTAGGAGTAAACAAATTTTTACTATTTTTACGTGCGGATATAACGGTACGTCTTTCGCAAGTAGCAACTCCACAGTTTCTATTCACATTTGGGAATGCAACTTTTTAGACAAAAATAACAATATAAATTGTTGCTATAATTCTATATTTTAACCGTACAATTCATGTACTATTTTTTTTAGTTACCCACTAATTTTATGAAAAATGTAGCAACTATCAGTAATAAAATTTCTATTTTTTTTGTATGTTTTTTGCTTTTATTTACTTCACTCCAAGCACAGTCTACTTATACGGTTCAAGAAAAACAACAAGCAAAAGAAAAGTTACTTCAGCGAGTTAAAACGTATTCAAAGAAAGATTTTAAAAAGTTTCACAGCCGCCTACCAAAAGAAAATCCTTTACAAGAAGTTTTGAGTAGTTACCATAAAAATCTTATCGTATTACAAAATACTAACGAAGTTGCAGAAATAGAACAACTTCCCACAAGTATTCGTACCCCAGCAGAAACTGAAGAAATACAAGCTGTTTTCATTGCTTGGCCAATGTTTGCTTATGACATTAATGGAAATCAAGTTAGTCCAATTTCTAACAATATTGGTTTTAGATACCTAAGTGATGAAGAATATGCTGCAGTGATTCAAATTTTACGACAATTCCCTTTTAAGGAAGATAGTATTTCTGCTTCATTACACGTTGAAATTGTAGCCTATACCCCAGATGTCGATGGAAACAGTCCGTATGCACCAGTTTGGGCACAATTAGCCGTCGCAATTCAAGAAGAAGTTCCTGTTTGGATTCGCATTCACTCAGGTCAAGATTCTGTTGACATAAAAAACTATTGTCTTCAACGAAATACTCCTCTTACTAACTATCGGTTTTTTATGATTCCCCAAGGTGGCAATGATTTTTGGGCAAGAGATTTTTCACCTATTGGGTTTTATCATGGCGATCAAGACAGCCTTGCGTTTGTAGACTTTACCTATTATCCGGGCAGAGCAATAGACGATTCTTTAGGGAATTATCTTTTGCCTCAGTTAGGGTATAAGTTGTACCAAACTTCTTTAATGAACGAAGGTGGAAATTTTTTTACCGATGGTAATAACCGAATTTTCACTAGTAGTGCCATTGTAGAATCAAATGCTCAAAACGATGGTCAAATTATTGCCTTAACTCCAAATACAAACCCTACGTATAGGTTCAGAAATTCAATGACCTCTGCTCAAGTTCGTGATACTTTACGATATTTGTTTGGAGCGGATTCAATTACAATTTTTCAAAGACTACAACACGACGGTGGTACCGGGCATTTAGATTTATATTTGCGTCAACTCGATGAAGAACGATTTATGACGACTGATTTCCCAGAAGTTTATAATAACCCACAGTTCCCAGATTATAAAAAAATTCGATCCAACGTTGGAACAATACGCCAAATGAATGGACCTTATAACAGACCTTTCGAATTACCAACGATGCCATTACCAACTAATGACGATGGATCGTTTTCCACCCGTGGCAATCAATACACTCAAGATGCAAGAAATTACATCAATGGTTTATTGGTAAACAATACTCTTATTTTCCCAACTTATTCAGATATGCTTTCAGGGAATACAGTTGCCGACGCAGAAGCAATAGAATACTACAAACGTGCTTTACCTGGGTGTAAAATCATTCCAATTGATTCAAGAATATTATCTCCAAGTGGAGGAGCCTTACATTGTGTAACAATGCAAATTCCGGCAGAAAATCCTTTGAGAATCGAATTTGCTCCTGCACGTGGAACCTTTCCTGTAACAATGCAGAATTATGATATTACTACTCGAATCACAAATAGAAGTGGAATTAAAGACGCCACATTTGTATGGAGAAAAAAAGGAACTTTGCAATGGAACGATATGAAACTAAGTGAAAATTCAAGCTCTAATTTTACATCTAAACTTTCTCTTCAACAATTTGTCGAAGGTGATGAAATAGAATATTATATTCATTCAGAAAGCAATAATGGTAAATCGATGAACAAACCAATGTCTGCTCCTAAAGGCTATTATACTGTTAAAATTGGGAATATCACGTCTGTAAGTGAAAACAAATCTTTTGACCCAATTGGCAAAATTGCAGTTTACCCTAACCCAATATATTCTAATGCAACCTTTGAAATTACGACTCTACAACCAATTACAACTATAATTGAAATTGTTGATCAATTAGGGACAATTGTAGGAACAGTCTTTAAAGGTGAAATAGGAAAAGGAACCAACTTTTTGCCAATTAAAACCGAGTCTTTGTCATCAGGAATGTATTATATTCGTTCAATATCAAACGACAAAAAATCTATTATACCAATTTCGGTTATTCGTTAATTATATTTTTCAACGTACTTAGGCAAAAGTTGTTTCTAAATGATTTGTGCCTTTGTCATTAAACAAAATTACCATGCTTACTTCAACTATTATTATGGTATTCCCACTTCACTTCCGTTCAAACGAAGAAACAGCTTCGTCGAATACATTTCAAAAAAAGGAAGAATTTAGAGTTAACCTACTGAAGACCGTTCAGAAAGAAGCAACATTGTCGCACGAACTTCTTCAATACCGAGGCATTGATTTAGTGATTATTGAAGATTCACCATCTGTGAACACACCAGATTCTTTATTCCCAAATAATTGGTTTTCTACACATTCTGAACTTTCTGAAAAACGCACAATAATCTTTTATCCAATGATGGCACAAAACAGAAGAAAAGAACGTAGAGAAGAAGTTAAAACTATGTTGATCGAAAAGGGTGATTTTGAAGAAATTATTGATCTTAGTGATTATGAAAATGAAGGGTTGTTCTTAGAAGGGACAGGTAGCCTTGTTTTAGATCGTAAAAATAAAATTGCATTTGCTGCAATTTCTGAAAGAACAAATCCAATTCTTTTAGAAAAGTGGGGTGCTATTACAGGGTATAAGGTAGTTTCCTTTTCTACTAAACATCCAACAGGTGTTTCCATTTATCATACAAATGTAATTATGTCAATGGGTATAAAAACAGTAGTAGTTTGTGGTGATATTTTTGAATTTGAAGCAGAAAAGAATTCCGTTTACGCTTCTTTACAAAAATCTGGAAAAGAAATAGTTGAAATATCTCTTTCACAATTAGAAAATTTTGCAGGTAATATTCTATTGGTTCAATCTAAAAATGAAGGAGCAATATGGATATGTTCTACAACAGCATACGGATCTTTGACAGAAATGCAAAGACAAACATTACGAAAAGATGGTGATTTTCAAATGCTACCCGTATCGACAATTGAACAAATTGGTGGTGGAAGTGCTCGATGTATGGTTGCCGAGCTGTTTTAAATTACGAAAACCGAATTGTTTTACAGTTACTAAATTCTTTAAGCCCTAAAATCCCCATTTCTCTTCCAAAACCAGATTCTTTTATTCCTCCAAAAGGTAAACGAGCGTCTGAACGAAAATAATCGTTTATTGCCACCGATCCAGTTTCTAAATGGTTAAGTGCGAGAGAAAGTGCGTATTCTTCGTCTCTTGAAAAAATTGCTCCTCCTAATCCAAAAGGAGAATCATTAGCAATTTTAATAGCATCTAAATCAGATTCTGCTTCTATAATTTGAGCTACAGGTCCAAATAATTCTTCATAAAATGAAGATGTTGTTTTTTGAATATTCGTCAGAATAGTTGCTGGATAAAAATATCCTTTTTCAAAGGGTACAGTACCACCAATAATACAATTTGCACCAGATTCAATAGCCTTTTGAACTTGGAAATGAAGTGAGTTTCGTAAATCTTCTCGTGCAATTGTGCCTAATGTTGGGGATAGCATTGGATCTGCAAATGACGCTTTTTCGAATGCTACTTTCATACCTTCAGTAAAGTCTTTAACTATTCGTTTGTGAACTATAAAACGTTTTGCACTTATACAACTTTGCCCGGTGTTCATTAGTCGCGATGCAACACAAGCATCAATAGCATTACCTAATTCTGCATCTTCAAGAAGTATATATGGGTCAGAACCACCTAATTCTAAAACACATTTTTTAACGTATTTTCCACAAAGCCCAGCTATAACTTTTCCTACTTTTGTACTGCCTGTTAGAGAAACCCCTTGTATGAAATCTGATGAAATGATTTTAGCAACAGAATCTTTTTCTAAAAAACAAGTTCGAAACAGAGTTTCATTTACGCCTATTTTTTTGAATACAGAAGTAAAAATTTCTTCAATTAACAACGAACAACCAGAAACATTTGATGAGTGTTTTAAAAGGATAGTATTACACATTAACAGTGCAGGAATTGCACATCGTAACACTTGCCAAAATGGAAAATTCCAGGGCATAATTAAGAGGATCGTCCCTAAGGGTTTAAAGGAAACAATTGCTTTAGAATGATCAATTTCTAAT
>JBDNFX010000124.1:0-10972 GCA_041689575.1 Kapaibacterium sp. (SeqCode) | reverse complement strand
TGAAATTATTCGAAAAAATTTGTTAGATTTTTGTATTCTTGTACTAAGATTTAGAATGGCAAGGACGAATGAAGACGAAAACAATTCAAATAGATCAAAAGAAAAATCTGCAGTTCCTATTTTCTGAATACCCAATGGTTAGATTTTTAATCATTGTAATTCTCGGAATTTTGACCGCTCTTTTTTCTGTTAAAATCAAACTAGAATTGTATTATATACTTACATTCGTTTTCATTATTTCTGCAATTCTCATTTTCTATTTTAGAATGCAAGGAACTTATTATGTTCTTACGTTTTTAATAGGTTTTATGTTGCTTTTCCACTCATACAAACCGTTCCCAGAATCACTTAAAGGACAAATTTTCCCCGCCTATCTAAGAGGATCTATTGTCAAGATTGAAAAGAAAACTCAAAAAAATCTTCGTTGTATTGTTGAAGGTTCAATAGTACTTGTAAATTCTAAAGGAATACTATCCGATGAACAGTATGAAATCACTCTTATGTGTAGAATAATCGGTGAGCCAATTCAAAGTTTTCTTTCTGTAGGATCCCAAATAGAATCAATTGCTCAAATTCAATTTCCGGGGAAACCTGAACTACCAACAGATTTTGACAAGGAACAGTATATACTTTCCAAAGGAGTTAATTCATTTGCAACCATTTCCACAAAGAACATTCCCGTTCACTCTGAAAACAAATGGTATTTGGAAACCGAATTACAATTGTGGAGAGAAGAACTAGAAATTAGAATCAGAAAATGGATCGTTCCAGAATTTGTACCAATTGTTTTAGGTTTACTATACGGAAACACTTCAGGAATAGATCCTAATGATATTGAGATTTTACAACGTTTTGGTTTAATTCATATACTTTCAACAAGCGGTTCTCATATAGCATTTATAACACTTATTTTATGGATAGCATTGTTTTTCATACGTTCGCATTTAGTAAAATCTTTGTTAGTTGGTGTTCTACTGTTAATATTCGTTTTGTTTACCGGACTACAAATCCCTGCGATTAGAGCCGCTATAATGGCTTTTATTCTTTTTGTACTACCACATTGTAATAGAAAATCAAAACCAATAAATTTATTAGCTTTTGCTACAATTTTTATATTACTTTTCAATCCACTAGTATTGTTTTCATTAAGCTTTTATTTTTCAACATTAGCTATTTTAGGGATATATGCTTTCTACGTAAACATTAGTGAATCCTTAGAAAGAATTTTCGATTCCATAAAAAAAGATTTTTGGTTTAAAAAGCCAATTAAAACAATACTCATACCTACTGTTTCTATATCTGTTTCAGCTTCTTTATTCTTAAACATTTTAAGCTCTTTATTTTTTTACAAACTTTCTGTCAGTTCATTAATTGGGAATACAATTTTTCTCTTTTTATATTCACTAGCTTTTTTTGGAGCAGTTCAAACGATTTTTTTCTCCTTTTTTTTGCAAAACTTTGCTTACTACAGTGGAATAACGACTTCTTTTGTTCTCGACATCTCTGAAAAAGGAATGGTTTTTTTAGACTCAATTTTTGTAACAGAAATACATGGGTATTCAGTTTGGATTGTAGCAGTATCTATAGCTTTAGGAGTATTCTATTGTACTAATTCCGATTCTCTTAGGAAATTCATATATAGAACTATTTGTGCTCTAATTTTCATTCCAATCGTATATGGAATTTCTTCCAGAATTTCTATCGATATTCCAACAACTTCAAAATATTCTGTCGACAAATCAACGTTACTATTAGTTAATCAAGATTCAGAATCATTTCAATTTTTACTAACATCGAAAGATGCAATATTACCCTATACAACTATATCAATTGAACGATTTTTTAAAATATTACCTAAAAAAGTACACCTCTATTATTCTAACATGGATACTATCAGTAAAACTAATTTGGCTTTGATTACATCAGTTGAAAGTAAAAAGCAAATTTCTGAACAACGACAATTAGAACTATATAAATTGTTTTTGAAGACAAAAAACCTCTATCCAAATAGGTGAATAGAGGTTAAATATGTATTAAGCACAGACAAATGCTATATATCTTGTTCTTCTAAATCTTGAACATCTTTAGCTCGTTTCCCACCAGCTAAAGAAACAATTTCATCATCATAATGATCTGCAATAATTGCAACAGAATCAACTGTGTTTCCTAATTCATTTTCATCGATATTAGCACCTGCAATAGAATGCGAAAATACAATTGTATTGTCGAACAACAACCCAAAAGCACCCCAATTTATTTCTGAATTTTTACGAAGCAAAAACATCATTAATTCTGGAGAAATAGTTGCTCCCATAACAACATGCGAAATACATTGAACACAAGTTTCATTATTGCTAAATGGTCGAACAATTAACATAACTTGTGAAGATCCTCTTGAAATGGTATAAGAACCTTGACCAAAAGAAATGAATTCAGGGTATCTTTTTTCTAATATATTTTCAACTTTAACAATAGTTTGATCTAGTAAAGACAAAGGAGTTTCCATACGTTCTTAAATAATTTTTAATGAAGTAAAATAGTCAATTATGGAGTAGTAGAATTAGGATCTTTCTTTTCTGTCGAATCGGAAGTACCACTCGTAAGTTTTAATTCTCTTTCTAGTTCTGCTAGAGGGTCATTAGATTCTGGCAATTGCGGAGCCAAACCCATCGATGCTTTTAACTGAGCTAAATCGTTATCTACAGTAACGGAAGAACCCAATAATCTAATTTCATCATCCAAACTTGTATTTCCACCAGCTAATTGTTCATGAGCTTCAGCTTCGGCTTCCAAACGTTCAATCTTATTTTCGAATTTGTCGAATTTAGAAAACGCATCCGAACCAACACCTGAAAATGTTTGAGAAATTTGTTTTTGGGCTTTAGCAGCCTGAGAACGAGCAATCAACGTACTTTGTCTATTTCGTGCTTCGTCAAGTTTCAATTTAAGTTGGTCAAGTTGAATACGCATTTTGTCTGCTGCGGCTTTTGCTTGAGTATAAATTGGTCCAAGATCTTGGATATTACGATCGGCAGTAGCCTTTTTTTGAAGAGCAGCTTTAGCAAGATCTTCCCTGTTAGCTTGTAAAGCTTGTGCAGCTTTTCCATGCCAATCCTGAGAGTCTTGTTTAGCTTTTGCTAATTTTCTTTCAAGTGATTTTTCGTTTGCTATTGCAGATGCAACGCCAAGAGTTGCTTTATTAACGGATTCTTCCATCTCGATAACCATCTGCTTGAGCATCTTTTCCGGATCTTCTGCTTTGTCGAGAGTATCGTTTACATTTGCTTTAAAAATATCACTTACGCGCGAGAATATTCCCATACCAAACCTCAAGGATAAATGTTGTATAAATTGAGTAATTTAAATAGTCTAAAGATAGACCTTTCTAAAATTGTAGTAACGAATGTAACACAATTTTTGTGAATAGAAGCAAAAATAATTTTACTAACACCAAAAATTTTCTCTTAATATTTTGTAGTTTCGAAAAATAGTATTACTTTTGTAATCCCTATCGAAAAAGATATACAGTTTGGGGCGTCGCCAAGTGGTAAGGCATCGGGTTTTGGGTCCGACATTCGTAGGTTCGATCCCTGCCGCCCCAGCATTTTGTCTCTTCGTTTGTTTGCATCATTTACAGGGTTAATATGAGTTCTTCTAGTTTGAAGATAGCAAGTGGTCGGTCTAATTTGGAATTAGCTACAAAAGTATCAAACACACTTGGTTTCAAACTCACCGAAGTAAACATTAGAAATTTTTCTGATGGTGAAATTTGGGTTAAGTATGAAGAAAATATTCGTGGTGTTGATTTATTTATAATTCAATCTACTCATGCACCTTCAGATAACTTAATGGAGTTATTGATTCTCATAGATGCAGCCAAACGTGCTTCTGCAAAAAGGATAACAGCTGTAATTCCTTATTATGGGTATGCTCGTCAAGATCGAAAAGATCAACCACGAGTTTCAATTACAGCCAAGCTCATTGCAAATTTGTTAACTGAAGCCGGAGCAGACCGAGTAATTACTATGGATTTACATACTCCACAATTACAAGGTTTTTTTGATGCTCCTTTAGACCACCTTTATGCATCAAATATTATTCTACGTGTTTTAAGAGAAGAAGTAGATTTGAAAAATTTTGTTGTTGCATCTCCAGACGTTGGAGGTTTGAAAAATGCACGTGGTTATGCTCAAAAACTAAATGCAGATTTAGTTTTGATTGACAAAAGAAGACCTGCACACAATATTGCTGAAATAGTCAATATTGTTGGTGAGGTAGAAGGTAAAAACATTGTCGTTGTAGACGACTTGATAGATACTGGCTCAACATTTGTGAAATGTGCGGAAGCCTTAGTAGAAAAAGGTGCACTCTCCATTATTGGCGTTTGTACACATCCAGTCTTTTCTGGAACAGCTTTAGAACTTATTGAAAATAGCCCAGCAATATCTCGTGTTTACGTAACTGACACGATTCCTTTGCGAGATGGAATAAAATCTAAAATTCGAATTATTTCAGTCGCCGAAGTATTTGCTGAATCTATACTTCGTACACATTCAAATACTTCTATTAGTTCTTTGTTTGTGTAACGTAACAAATTTTAACACACGAAAGATTATATCGCTATGAGCCACATTTCGTTAAATGTACAAACTAGACCAACAGGCAAACGTGCGGCAAAAGATGTTCGCCAAGCAGGTTTAATTCCTGGTATCATCTACAGCAGAAAACAAGAACCTATTGCAGTAACAATCAATCCTTTAGAAATGCGCCCTGTTGTTTATACGGCACAAGCTCATCTTCTAACTGTTACAATTGACAACAATCAAACTATTGAATGTATATTGAAAGATATATCATTTCATCCGATGACCGATAAAATTTTACATTTCGATTTTTTTGGAATTACTGCCGACGAACCTATTATCGCTAAAGTTCCTGTGAAAATAGTTGGTAATTCTAAAGGTGCAATGCTTGGTGGTATTGTACAACAAATTACAAAAAAATTAGTTATTAAATGTTTACCGAAACATTTACCTAACCAAGTAGAAGTTGATGTTACCGAACTTGAAATTGGTAATTCATTACGTCTGAGAGAAGTTTCATGGGAAAACTTAACAATGATTTCTACACCAGACGTTATTCTTGTATCTATTCTTGCTCCACGTGTACGTGTTGCTGCAGGAAAATAGTTAATCCCATTTTACGTTTAAAAGGAAAATACAATGTTTGCTATAGTAGAAATTTCTGCTCAACAATATGAAGTTCGCCCTGACGATGTTTTGACTGTGCCGTTACTTTCTGGTAATTCTGGCGATTCTGTATCGTTTTCTAACATTTTGTTAGTTAATAACGATGGTCAAACTTCTGTTGGAACTCCATACATTAGTGGTTCGGTTACTGCTACAATTTTGGAACACGGTCGTGATGAAAAAGTGTTAGTTTTTAAGAAAAAACGCCGTAAAGGTTACCAAAAACTAAATGGTCATCGTCAAAAATACACACAAATTAAAATTACTTCTATTAACGCTTAATTTTACAAGAACACAATAGAACGTTCTTCTTACTAAGGAGTTTAAACAATGGCACATAAAAAAGGTGGCGGGTCCACCAAAAACGGTAGAGATTCGAACGGTCAGCGTCGTGGAATCAAAAAATTCGGCGGAGAAGCTGTTCTTGCTGGGAATATCCTTGTTCGCCAACTTGGTACTCGTTACCATGCTGGTAAAAATGTTGGTATTGGTAGAGATTATACCCTATATTCTTTAATTGAAGGATATGTTAAATTTGAACATAAGGATAAAACTAGACTTAAAATTTCTGTCTATCCTATTGATGCAACCGTTAACTAATTTGTAAACGTATGCTTTACTTATCGATATTTACCTCTTGACCATCCGTACGTTCAAGAGGTTTTTTTTTGACTTTTTTACACATATTATATTAGGAAATTTGTTATGAAAATTACTGTAATAGGAGCTGGTAATGTTGGAGCAACTACAGCACAACGTATTGCATATCAAGAATTAGCACAAGAAGTTGTTTTAGTTGACGTTGCAGAAGGTATTCCTCAAGGTAAAGCCTTAGATATGTACGAGACAATGCCTGTAGTTGGGTCAGATACTCGTTTGGATGGTACAAACACTTATGAAGAAACAGCAAATTCAGATATTGTTATTATTACTGCTGGTCTTGCTAGAAAACCTGGTATGAGCCGTGATGATTTGTTAGCTACAAATGCTAAGATTGTAAAATCATGTGCTGAACAAGCTGTTGCAGTTTCTCCAAATGCATTTTTTATTATCGTGTCAAACCCTCTTGATGTAATGACATACGTTGCTTTAAAAGCTACAGGTTTACCAAAAAACAAAGTTATTGGCATGGCTGGAGTTTTAGATGCCGCTCGTTATCGTTCTTTTATTGCAATGGAATTAAATGTTTCGGTTGAAGATATAAATGCATTCGTTCTTGGCGGTCACGGCGATACAATGGTGCCTCTACCACGTTTTACTACTGTTGCAGGAATTCCAATTTCTGAATTAATGTCTCAAGAACGTATTGATGCTATTGTTCATAGAACTCGTAATGGTGGAATTGAAATAGTGAATCATTTAAAAACTGGATCTGCTTATTATGCACCTTCAGCTTCTGCTGTACTAATGGCAGAATCGATTATTAAAGACAAACGTAGAATATTACCATGTGCTATAATGCTAGAAGGTGAATATAAATTAAACGATGTAGTTTGCGGTGTTCCTGTGAAATTAGGAAAAAATGGTGTTGAACAAATAATTCAAATTACCTTGTCCGATTCAGAACAAGCAGAATTGAATAAATCTGCAGCAGATGTTTCTGAAAATATTTCGAAACTTATTGCTTTAGGTATTTTCTAAAAATCTAACTGTAAGCAAATAAAAAAAGCCCAATCATAATTAGTGATTGGGCTTTTTTATTTGATGCTTAACTTTTATCCTACAAATCGTTCTACAGATTTTACACCAGTAATTTTACCTAATCTTTTAAATATTACATCTAAATGGCTAATATTTTCAACATATACGGTTACAACTCCTTCAAATATAGAATCAAATGTATCAATATTTACACTTCGTATATTAGTATTTTTTACACCAACAATTGCACTGGTTATATCTGATAGCATCGAGGCTCTGTCATCACCCGTAATCCTGATAGCAGCTACAAATGTTCCGTCACTTAAGGTAGACCAATTTAATTTGATTATTCTCGAAGATTTTTTTTCAAGTAAATCTTTGATATTATTACAACCTTCTCTATGCACTTTTATTCCGTGACCTATTGTAACGATACCAAAAATTTCATCTCCGGGAACAGGGTTACAGCATCGTCCATAGGAATACATAAAGTCCTTCGAATCGGTACTTCCATCTGCAAATTGAATATCGGAAGAACCTTCTCGAACCGTTTCTAATATTGTAACCTTACTAATAGAGGTAGGATCTGTTACTTCAGGCTTGTTTTTATTTCTTATTTTTTCTGCTGCAAGAGAAGGATTTAACGCTCCTAAGGAAATAGCAAAGTAAAATTCTGTTTTGTTTTCGTATTTTAAAGTCAACAACATTTTGTCAAAATCATCATCACCAAAATGAATATTGTGTTTTTTGCAGTATTTGTCCCAAGTTTCTTTACCACTACGAACATTGTTTCGTTTATCTTCATTTAAATACTTACGAATTTGCGATTTTGCTCTATGTGTAATTACAAAAGCTTCCCAATCTTTGTTCGGTATCTGATTTTTAGAAGTAATAATTTCTACTTGATCACCAGTAAGCAATTTATGGTTTAGAGGTACAATTTTTCCGTTTACCTTTGCACCAATACAATGATACCCAATTTGTGTATGAATATCAAATGAAAAATCTACTGGAGTGGAATCCTTCGGCAAAATACGTAATTCGCCTTTTGGAGTAAAAACATAAATTTCATTTTGATAGAGATTTAGTTTGAAACTTTCATATAATTGTTGAGGAGCTTCTTCCCCTGCGTTTTCGAAAACATCTCGAACCCACGATGCCCATTCTTCTAATTCCTTATCTTCCCACATTCTACTTTCAGGTTCTACCGTTTCAGATTTATATCGGAAGTGAGCAGCAACCCCTTGTTCAGCTACTTCGTGCATTGGACGAGTACGAATTTGGATTTCTACTCGTTTCCCTTTAGGTCCAATGACAGTGGTATGCAAAGATTTATACCCATTCTTTTTTGGAACGGAAATATAATCTTTAAAACGTTCTGGTATTGGAGTATATATTTCTGAAATTATTCCGTAGGCAAGAAAACAATCACTATTTTGATTCGAATCAATTATTATCCTAATTGCAGAAAGATCGTGCAATTGATCAATTGTTTTTCCTTGGGCAATCATTTTTGTGAATATCGAGAATATATGTTTTGGTCTTCCACTTATTTCACAATGCAAATTCCCAAGTAACAATTGTTCTTGCATAGGCAGAATAAATTGTTCTATATATTCTTCACGTTCTTGTCTGGTGGCATTGAGAGCTTTTTTTACTTCATCATAAGCAGAACGGTTCAAATATTTAAACGAAAGGTCTTCTAATTCCCATTTAATTCTCCCTAAACCAAATCGGTGAGAAAATGGTGCATAAATATCAATTGTTTCTCGAGCAATTTGAATTTGTTTATGTTCTGGAAGGTTATCTAAGGTTCGCATATTGTGCAATCTATCTGCAAACTTCACCAAAATAACTCGAACATCATTTATTAAAGAAAGTAGTAATTTTCTATAGGATTCTGCTTTGGATATTTCTCGAGATTTAAAAATTCCTGTTATTTTTGTTGTACCATCAACTATATTGGCAACGACAGAACCAAATTCTGCTTGAATATCCTTTAATGAAAAACGAGTGTCTTCAACTACATCGTGTAGCAACGCTGCTGCTATAGAAAAATCGTCTAAAGGTATTTCATTTAGGGCAATTTCAGCAACAGCAAGTGGGTGAGTATAATACGGTTCACCATTTGCACGAAGTTGTCCTTTGTGGGCATTAACACAAAATCTGAATGCTTTTCGAATTAATTCTTCATTCATTATTGGAAGTGCTTTATGGCATTTCTCAATTAATAAATCAAGATCTAATTCTGGGTCAACTCCAGATTTGTATGTTGATTGTATATATCGTCGAACGGAAGATTCTCTAGTATTTTGCAAAGTGTGTTTATAAAGCTTTAGAAAGTATTGTACTGTTCAATGTAAGTAGTTGTGTACAACAAATAAACATTCCTAAACAAATATTATTGTAGAAAGGAATTTCTTTGAAGGTAGTTTATAATCAGATACGTGAATATCGATTGATTACTTCCATTCTACGACGTTTTCAAATGGAGCTCTCTTTGAACTATATGGTCTACTCTCAGGAACACCAATATAACAAAAACCAAGAATTTCATCTTTTTCTGAAAGTTTCAGATAATTTTTCATAATTTCAGAATACGTTCCATTCCCTGTAGACCAATAGGCTCCATAATTCTGTTCGTGAATAGTTAACAGTAAGTTTTGTATTGCTGCGGCAGTTGCACTTATTTCTTCTATAACTGGCACACGTTCTTGTTCATCTCGTTTCATATAACAAGCGATTATATGAGAAACATTCGATTGAACTACTTCTAACTTTTTCCGTTTTGCTATTGCTATTTCTTTATTTGGAAATTCAATTGTATCCAAGTATTGCTCTACAATTGAAAGATATTCAGGAATTGTTGCTTTTGTGAATACTACAAATCGCCAAGGTTCTGTATGTTTATGAGTTGGTGCCCAATGTGCGTTTTGTAATGCTAAGGTGATTACTTCATTTGGAACAATTTCACCAGTAAATTGCTTTGTAAATATCGATCTTCTTGTTTGAATTGCTTCTGAAAGTGTCATATTATTGAATAGTTTCGTATTGAAATTGAATTACTCCCTTACTCCCTGTTTTAGAATCGTAGAAATCGGAGAAAAATAATTTATAATATTGGTTTGAATTCGTTTTTATAACATACGTTTTATTCGGCAACACTAAAAATGCACTTGCCGTAAAATCAAATGTTTTCCAATCGTAGCCTATAACATCTTTTCGGTTTGTAAAACTCATTTCCGAAAACGAAGTTCTAGAAATAGTTCTGAAATCTACAATCGTATCTAACAAAGCTTTTATTTTTGATTTATTTATCAGAACTCCCGTTACAGGGTAGGGAAATTCTTCAAAAATGATGAACAATTGTGTATATCTTGAAAGTAACAAATCCCAATCATTCTTAGGAGGTTCAGGATATACTACTTGTTTGTTGAGCAATGAAAGTCCTACAACATTATACATACTATCTTTTTGAATAGTCATAATCGTGTCTTCAGTGCCATTCAAATTAGCAAACCTGATTTTATATTGAGTTAGGTCAGCATTTAATAGTGTAAACTTTTTGACACCTAAAGAATTTCCTTTTGAGTCGACACCAAGTGTAGTTACAAAGTATTCGCCTTTTGTTATCACTTGATTATTTGAAACCGAACCCCACCATTTTCCTATTGCAGAAGAATCGATATATCCAGATGGGGAATCATATTTCCATTTGTTTGCAAAAAAAGTTGTATCATTTGAAACTGTTTCAAATGAAGAAGATTCTACTTTGTATACACCCATAAGTTGTGCAGAGTTCAAATATACACCCAAAGAATCAGAAGTACAATCGAATGATAAATCCCAAAAAGAAAAGTCTTCTTGTCGTACAATTGAATTTGTTTGTAGATTATAAAATGCTTGTTGTGAATAAGTTGGTGTTATATCAATTACACCCGTTATCAAACCAGTACGATCATAGGGGGCAACAGCTTTATCTACCGGAAAACAGGAAATACAACAAATAGTTAACAATATATATATCGGAAATAAACGCATATTTATAGATTTATTCGGACAGTAGAAGTTATAGTTCTTCC
>JBDNFX010000123.1:0-3714 GCA_041689575.1 Kapaibacterium sp. (SeqCode) | reverse complement strand
TAATAGAATTTCATTACGTTCACGTTTATGTTGGTCATTTTCTTTATAACCATAATGCCCAATTTCCGTAGTAGAAGGAACAATTTCTAAACCAGCATCCACAATCGATTGATTTATTTGTTCGTGAATAGTGCCTTTAAATTGAATTTTAGGACTATTTCGGAATAGTCTTGTATAAGAATGAGTAGAATACGAAGTATTCGTTTCGTTGAGAAAATTTTTAATTGAAACAGAAATTCCACCAACTTTTTGATTGTTTACAACATTCAAAAATTGTTCATTATCAAGTTCAAGTAATTCTTCATCTGAATCTATCATCAGAATCCAAGGAGTTGAACAATATTTAAGAGCTAAATTTCTTGTATATGAAAAATCATCTTTCCAGGAGTCATACCATATCGAACAACCGAATGGTAAGCAACATTGTATAGTCTTATCCGTTGAACCTGTATCTAGAATAATAATTGAACCTACAAATGGTCTTATACTTCTCAAAGTTCTCTCAATAGTTTTTTCGGAATTTTTCGTCAGAATGAAAGCAGTTACTACTTCCTTTATTGGTGTTTTCATAAGGATATTTCGAAAGAAAAAAGGAATTTACAATAACATTTTGTAAATTGCAACCTCATTAGAAAAAAACATTTTATAAACATATCTGTTGAGTATGGAAAATACACGATTAATGTATAGGATTGTAGGGCTTATAGTCTTTGCAATTTCCTTAATTACATTTACTTTGACGGTTCAACCATCAGTTCCTTTCTGGGATTGTGGTGAGTTCACTTCTGCCTCAATTTGGCAACAAGTTCCCCATCCTCCGGGAGCACCTCTATTTTTAATGCTTGGAAAATTGTTTCACTTACTACCTTTTGGCGATCCGGGGTGGAGATTGAATATGTTTTCTGTTGTATGTTCTGCATTTACTATTATGTTGTTGTACTTCATAATTGTGAAAGCTATTGAAAATTTCCGTGGAAGAACTTATTCTACTATTGGAGAATCACTTGCAGTTTATGGTAGTGCCCTCATTGGTGCATTAGCTTTTAACTTTAGTGATACTTTTTGGTTTAATGGCGTTGAATCGGAGGTATATGCTGCTTCTTCGTTAATTGTAGCATTATGTTTGTATTTGTTACTTCGCTGGAATGAAGTTGCTGACAAACCAGGGAATGAACGCTACATTCTTGTAATTGCCTACTTAATTGGTCTTTCAATTGGTATTCACTTACTTAGTATTTTAACTATTTTCTCGTTAATTTACTTGATTTATTTCCGTAAATACGAAATGAGTACTCTTAAGTTTATCGTTACTGGAGCTATTTCTTTAATCGTATTTGGTGTGTTATATAAAGGAATTATTGGTTACTTACCTAAATTGTTGGATACAGTTCCATTCTTAGTTGTTACCGGAATAGTAGCACTTGTTGCTGCTGTGTATTATGGAGCTTCTAAAACAAAACCAATTATTGGGTTGGCTGCTTCTACTATATTGTTGCTTATTTTAGGGTATAGTACCTACACTCATATTATTATTCGCTCTAATGCAAATCCTCCTATGAATGAGAATACTCCTAAAACTTTACACCGCCTAATTTCTTACATTGGTCGTGAACAATATGGTGATGCACCAAGTTGGCCTCGTCGTTGGCAAACGGAATCGTATTTTATTCGCCAACACGAAAAATGGGGTGGAAAATGGTATCCTCCTCGTCCCGGAACTCGTGAATTTTCTCAAGTTAATACTGCAGGTGAACTTTCATATCTTTGGAATTTCCAAATTAGCCACATGTATTTGAGGTATTTCTATTGGAATTTTGTTGGTCGAAGTTCCGATATTCAAGATTCGCCCACTTCCTGGTTTACAAAAGGAGATTCAGATGTTATCAATTATAACAGTGGATATTCTGATATGTACCCTATTCGATTTTTCGCTCTACCGCTAATCTTTGGATTGTTAGGACTCTTTTTCCATTTCTATAAAGACCCCAAAATTGCTTTTACATACCTCATAGCATTCTTGTTGTTAGGGGTCTTAGCTGCAATTGCACAGAACCAACAAGATCCGCAACCACGAGAACGAGACTATTTCTATGTTTCGTCGTTCTTCGTGTTTTCAATGTGGATTGGAATTGGAGTGTATTCTTTGATTGACCAATTTACAAAAGCAAAGGATAAACTACCTGTTGGAATTGTATCTGGAGTTTTGGCTGTTTCTATGATTCTAGTTCCTGTTAATATGGCATTTGGTGGATGGAAACTTCACTCTCGTGCTGGTAATTATATTCCTTTCGATTATTCATATAACATTCTTCAGTCACTTGACAAAGATGCAATTGTATTCACTAATGGTGATAACGATACATTCCCATTGTGGTATTTACAAGATGTTGCTGGAGTTCGTAGAGATGTTCGAGTTGTGAATCTTTCATTAGGAAATACACTTTGGTATGTTGATCAATTGAAAAATCAAGAACCACACGGAGCAAAGAAAATTCCTTTATCGTTTTCTAATGAGTCATTGGCTGCTGAAGAATCAGATCCAAAAGCATTACGTTATGAACTTTCTCCTATGCAGGATATTTCTATTCCTGTAAGTGCAGAGATTATGAAAAAATATATGCCTAACGGTTCTGCTCTTGCTTCTAATCAAGTGCCTACAGCTATGAGATTCAATTTTGTTGGTCAGAATTTCCGTCAAGGTGAAAATGGACAACCAGAATATATTGTTCGTGTTCAGGACAAATTGGTTTTGGATATTTTGCGTCAAACTAAATTTGAACGTCCAGTATATTATTCAATTACCGTTGGTCCAGACGCATATTGTGGGTTAGAAGATTTCTTCCGTATGGAAGGTATGGCATACAGAATTTGTCCTACTTCTCAGAAAAATACTGGAACTGAAAACCTTGACCCTGATGTGATGAAGGCTTGTTTGACTAATATTGACAATACTGATAATTTTTCTCAAACTCCAAAATTTGGTTTCAAATTTAGAGGTTTGAATAATTCAGGTATTTTCTACGATGAAGTTCATCGTCGTTTGATGGGTAACTATCGTCAATTGTATTTGCGTTATGCATCGTATTTGTTAAATGACAATAAGAACAAAGAAGCATCGGATGTTTTGGATATCTTAAATGCAAATATTTCTTCAGATCAATTCCCAATGCCATTTGTATTGGAATATCAAATTGCAGACTTCTATTTTAGAGCTGGTAATACGGCTCAAGCTAATAATTTTGCAAAACGTGCTATTGAATCTTCGAAAATATTGATTTCGAACCCTCAATATTTGACTCAAGAACCGTATGCTCGTCAGTTCAGTCCGTATGATATTTCAGCTGAATGTTATGCAATTATGGGTGATATGACGAATGCAAAATTGATGTTAGATCAACTTCGTTCTCAAACGGGGTCGAATCCAAATTCAATTCAAGCTAAATTGGACCAAATGGAAATCTCTAATTTTGAAAAACAAGGGAAGTTCAAAGAAGCTTTAGAAGCAACTGAACGCTTGAAAACAAAGTATGCTACATCGCCCGATGAGTTCTTTCAAGGAATGGTTCCTTCTATTGAACAACGAGCTGGAGTTTACCGAACAAGATTAGGAATGACTTCCAAAGATACTGCTATGAAATAATCTAATAGCAATTTCTAAACTAAAAAAAAGCCCTTCCTTCGAAGGGCTTTTTTTTTGAAGTGTATTTCATTCTC
>JBDNFX010000122.1:0-11508 GCA_041689575.1 Kapaibacterium sp. (SeqCode) | reverse complement strand
CACCGTTTGCTGGAATGCTTCAGCGAGTTTTGAATCTTCTAAAATAACTGCCGCATTTTTTGAAACATACGCCATTGCATTTGAATGTTGGTGATTATATGCTGCAAACGGATAAGGTATTAAAATAGCAGGTTTTTTTACTAATGATAGTTCAGATAAGGATGTTGCTCCTGCTCTACAGACAACCATAGTAGCTGCATCGTAGGCAGATGCCATATCTGTAATAAAAGGTAAAGCTTTTACGCCTTTGGGAAGTGTTGTGGGTACTACAAAGTTGCTACCAGTTTGCCAAATTAATTGAATATCATTTTCTTCTATCATTGGTAGCAACTGTTCTATCACCGCTGTGTTGATACTGTTTGCACCAAGGCTACCTCCAAAAACAAGTATTGTTTTCTTTGATGGGTCTAAGCCAAAACTTTGGATAGATGCTACTTTTGAAGGGCTTTGTGTAAATGTATTTCGAACTGGATTTCCGACAACAATACATTTGTCTTTTCTGATTGACAGAAATTTTTTAGATTCTTTGTACGATGTAAATACTTTTGTTGCTTTTTTGGCAAGTAATTTATTTGTTTTCCCCGGCTGAACATTTGATTCTAAAAGAAACAAAGGAATTGACTTTTTATATGCTGCAATTCCTACAGGGTAGCTTATATATGCTCCAGCACATAAAACCAGATCAGGCTTTTCTTCAGATAATATTTTAGCCATTGTCGCTTGTGCTTTCAAAATTTTGAAAGGTAACAGTATGGTTGAAAGTGAAAAAAACGAACGAATTCCTTCAATGTCTAAATGTTGAAATCTATACCCTAATTCTGGTACAACCCTTCCTTCGATTTTGTTTTTAGAGCCAATAAACATAAACTCTATATCTTCTTTATACTCTTTAAGTAACTCTTCTACTACTGCTATAGCAGGGTATAAATGTCCACCAGTTCCACCAGCAGCAACTACTATTTTTTTCATTTATCTTTGTTCGGAAGAAATCCTTCGGAAAGAACGTCTTCTAATTTCGATTTAACAACAGTTCGTGCATCGTCTGCTAACAACCCTAATCCAATTACAGATTGACGGAATTGAAACGCTTTTTTGAGAGAAAAATTCTGTCCATTTAATAACCATAACAAGAAAATCCCATCAGAGATTCCAGTTTCTAATTCGGTAAACGATTCTTCTTCGACCGGAATGAAGTAACCGTGTGTAGTTAAATCATTTGTAATAGAATTACCAAGTTTTGTAAAAAAAGACCGTACTTTTCTAATTCGATTTAAGAATAGAGTCCCTTTCGTTCGTAAAGAATGAGCCCAAAATTCTAAAATTAAAGGAGCTTCTTTTGCACGAGATTCATAAAATTCAATCATTGTATCTCTTAAAGCTTCAGTTTTTGCG
The DNA here is from genome assembly GCA_041689575.1 of Kapaibacterium sp. (SeqCode). Taxonomy (GTDB): domain Bacteria; phylum Bacteroidota; class Ignavibacteria; order Kapaibacteriales; family JAEUSM01; genus JAEUSM01. The sequence goes on along the minus strand of JBDNFX010000122.1, from coordinate 10,116 downwards.
ATTTGATCAGGAGCCTCATCAAATCGATTCTGAGCGAGAGTTTCTAATTGAGACATCCAATGGTCGTAAATAGAATAAAACAATTCTTCTTTTGTTTCAAAGTATTCGTAAATAGTACCCTTACCAATTTTGGCTTCATTAGAAATATCTTGCATTAGCGTACGGTGAAATCCAAAACGTGCAAAAACAGTTGCTGCCGTTTCAATTATATAAATCCGTTTCTCAATTTTTGCGGGTGTAAGTTCTTTGTTAAACATATAACTTCTAATTTGTCAATATAATTTTATCCATTTTGAAGAAACTTTTTATAAAGTGCAATTCTTTTAAATATTTCTATCGCACATTCTTTTTTGCTCATTGGGTCTAATTCTTCCATTACACCATTTGAGTAAAACATACTAACAGTATTTTCATCGCCATTAAACCCACTTTTAGGTTTGTTGGCATAGTTTCCAACTATCATATCCGCTTTTTTGGACGAAAGTTTTTTGAAAGCATTCAATTGTAATTGTTCACTTTCTAAAGAAAATCCAACCAAGAACTGGTTTGCCTTTTTAGCTTCACCAAAATGCTTTAATATATCATCTGTTTTTCGTAACGTTACCTTTAAATCATCGCCAGTTTGGTCTTTTTTAATTTTACCGATTACAGGCATTTCCGGAGTAAAATCAGATACTGCCGCCGCCATAATTCCAATAGAATAAGTATGCTGATACTTCGTTGTCATTTCGAACATTTCTTTGGAAGTTGTAACGTTATGAACTACAACACCATTCGGCACTTCCAATGAAACGGGACCCGAAATGAGAATTACTTTTGCACCAAGATTCACAGCAACTTCTGCTAAAGCATATCCCATTTTTCCAGACGAATGATTTGTTATGTATCGTACATCGTCAATTGGTTCTTGAGTTGGTCCGGCGGTAATCAGTATTGTTTCTGTAGAAAAGTCATTTGTGGTTGCAGTAACTTTGTTTGTAGATTGTTTTAACAGTTCTAGCTCTAATTCTGCGTGCCACTTATCTTTTTCTATTGAAGTAAATATTGGTTCTATCACTGTATTTTGATTCTCAATTTCGAATGTAGTATTCTTTGAAAGAAATGAATGAACTGTTTGAACAATAGTTGTTGGTTCAGGCAATCTTCCTATTCCAACTAATCCACTTGCTAATTCCCCTTCTTCTGGAGGTATAATAACGGCACCATCGTGTTGAACAACTCTAATATTTCTTTGTGTTGAGGGATGATTCCACATATCAGTGTCCATTGCAGGAGCAATGAAAAGAGGAGTTGTTTTTAACAAGGAAAGAGCTACTAATAACAACGCACTGTCTGCAGAACCATTACTTACCTTCGATAAAGTTGTAGCAGTACAAGGAGCAATGAGCATACAATCTGCCCAATGTGCAAGGTGTATGTGCCACGATCCATCGTTTTGATATTGTGGATCAAACATATCTTGAATAGTATGGAAATGCGTAAGATTTGAAAGCACTACAGGCGATACAAACTGTTTTGAAGTTTCAGTGATAACACAACGAACTTCGTACCCCAATTTTATAAATTCACGTACAATCAACGGAGCTTTGTACGCTGAAATACTTCCGCAAATACCCAAAAGGAGTTTATTTTTTTGCATTAGTTTTTTCCTTCAAATAATATGCAATATAAACAACAATTCCTAACATTGTTACCAAACTTGCTAAAATAAATGGCAACGACAGTTGCATAGCCACTCCAAAACCAGTAATAAAAGGAGGTGCAATTTGTGCTAAAGCTTGTAAGGATTGATTTACACCTAAAACAGCACCTTGTTGTTTTGCAGATACAGAATTAGAAATCAAAGCATTTATATTCGGTGCAACAATTGACTGAGCTATAACCACAAAAGGCAATACAATATACATCTGATTACCGTCAGTTGGGAGTAAGAGCAATAAAAAGCTCCCTGCTAATAGTGGTAGTGTATATGATACAATTTTAGAAAAATTTGCAACTTTGGGTAAAAACCTCAAAAATATTCCTTGAGTTATCATAATCCATATTCCCATGTACCCAAACAATCTTCCGGTTTGGTTTGGTAAATATTGAAATTTTTGAAACATAAAGGAAGAATAAAATTCTCGAAAGAAAGTAAACCCTACTGTAATGATAAACATCGTAACCAATAGTAGTCGAAGGGAAGAATTTGAAGTAAGAAAATCTTTAAAATGAAAGAAACTTTTTCGAAATAAGTTGTTTGTTTTTGAATTGATTTCAATTGTTTCTTTGAAAAACAACAGTGAAATAACTAAACCAATACTACAGCAAATAGTACTCACTATAAAAGGAAGAGAGTAATTAAGCCAGTAATACGAAGTTGATTTGGTTAATATACCACCCACAAAAGGACCTATAATAAAAGCAATTCCAAAACTTACACCAACAAGCCCAAAGTATTTTGCTTTTGATTCAAAAGAACTAATATCGGCTAAGGAAGAATAGTAAACGGTAATATTCCCACCACCTATACCTAAAAGTGCATACCCAATAAAGAGAAATGGTAAAATTTGAAAAAATGTTCCCATCGAAAGAAAAGCAAAACCTAACACCATTATTCCAAGCGAGATTACAATTGCTTTTTTGCGTCCCGAAGAATCTGAATACGATCCCAAAACTAGTGTACTAAAAAACTGAAAGAATGAAAACGTAGACAAGAATACCCCGTACATAATATTCATTATGGGAGTAGCATTATATTTGTTAGAAAGTTGTTGAAACGTTTGATTGGGTAAGAATTGATTAAAGAATTCGAAAACTGGAGAGTTAAAAAAAAGATGAGTTTTATTTAAAAGTAACGCAGCATAGACAGGAATTGGTATTGCAATAGCTACCATTTCAAAGAAAATGAGTAAAAATAATATGAAAATTCGGAATTGTTTACTTTGTTTCACGTTGCTAATAAACCTAATAGAAGTTTAGATACCGTCGAAGACGAAAGGCTTTCTTCTTTGTGGTATGTTCTTTAAGAAATGTGTCAAATTGTGTTGTCAGTGTAAAAGTTCTTTCACAGTTTTACGGAAAAAACAGTAAAAAAAGCGTAAAAACAATGGAAATATTCATCTTGAAATAGTTGGCATATCATTTGGATAGTAAAGAAGAATAGTAGCACACTTTTTCTATTAAAAATAAGAAATAGAGGGTATCAAGATGAAAATGTTCAATTTCTCTTCAAATCAAAAAAATTCTTTGGTTTCGTTTCTATTAGTTCAATTATTTGCACTACTTTTTATAGCAGTACTTATGTATGCTGTAACATTAGGAAGTGAATCTACTTCAAATAAAAGAACTATTGTCCAAAAAGAAATGCAAGTGATATCGAATAAGTAATCAATATTTAATGCAATGCTCGTTTTTTGATCATTCCACCTATGGTATCATTAACCGAATTCATAACCACAAAAGCATTCGAATCAATTAGTTCGATTTCTGAAGACAGTCGAGCAATTTCTAATCTTGTTACAACAGTATAGAGAACTTCCATATCTTTAAGATCAGTTCTATTTCCATACCCTGTTGTCCCTTTTAAAATACTAACACCACGTCCTAACTGTTCGGTTATCATAATTCTTATTTCTTCAATTTTAGAAGAAAATATTGTTATTGCGGTGTACTCTTCAATTCCTTCTACTATGAAATCAATAGTTTTTGCAGCAGAAAGATAGATAAGAATAGAATATAAAGCGGTTTCAATAGAAAGGAAATACGCTGCAACCGAGAAAATACAAATATTGAAAAGAAGAATAATATCCCCAATACGCTGCCTTGACTTTCGAGAAAGATAGATTGCAAGTATTTCAGTACCGTCTAAAACAGTTGATCCACGTACAGCCAACCCAATTCCAGCTCCTAAAAAAACTCCACCAAATACCGAAACTAAAAGTTTATCAGATGTTATAATTGGATATTCTATAAAGGCAATGGCACCGGCTAAACCTATGATGGCAATTATTGAACGAAGCGCAAAACGGAACCCTATTTGTTTATAGCCAAGTAAAATGAAAGGAGCATTCACTAATACTAACAAAAATGGAACAGGAATTGAAGTTAATTTCGAAAGTAAAATCGAAACTCCCGTTACTCCACCATCGATAAAATTATTAGGTAAAACAAAACCCTTTAATCCAAACCCTGCAGACAGAATTCCAGCAACGATATAGAAAATTCCCTTTATGGTAGCAACAGTTTTTTTATTTTCGGTAGTCATTTTTTTTATTGGTCAGAAAGTAATTCTAAAGCGTTGTAAAACGAATCAGAAAAGTTTCCTAATGCGTCAAAAAACTGTTCATCTACTAATTCAATCGACACCATAGCCTGAGTTAACAACGATGTTCCCGTTGAAGTTAGGCTAACTAATTTAGCTCTGGTATCATTAGGAGATTCTTTTCGAGAGACTAATTTTTTATTTACTAATGTTTTCAAAACTTTAGAAACCATCATTGTGTCGATACAACAAACCGAGGCTATAGAAACTTGAGTAATAGAAGAAGAAGAAGTTTCATTCAACCGGTTAATGGTAAAAAGAATAATGTATTGAGTATAGGTTAACGAAAGTTTTTGTAACTCTTGATTCATTACCTTATGCCACCGCATAGAAGATTGCCATAAATAGTAACCGGGGTGTTCTTCTGGATTTGAAAACAAAGCATTCGTTTGTGCCATAGTATTCACTTATTATAACATTAGAAAACAGTAGTTGAACAAATATACAAATATATAGTATACCTAACAACAGAATACGTAAAGAAAAATTAGATTTAAAATTATCTCAATGTTTTTAACCATTAATATTTTCTAGGTTATTAACTGTAGTAATGGGGTAAAGATATTTCAAAAATATTAGTTTTATTCCCTGCCGTTTTGTAGATTATTTTTCCTTTGTGGAGGGAAACTATTCTATGGGTTAAAACAAGCCCTAAACCAAAACCTCTTTTTCCGAGACTATTGGTTCCTCGAAAAAAATGTTGGAATAAAAACTGTTCTTCTCCAGTTTTTATGGTTGGACCTTGATTCGAAAAACTGACAACTACTCTACCAGATTTTGATTCTACAGTAATTGATGCTTTTTGGATATCAGAATAACGAATACAATTTAGTGCTAAGTTCGTAAATGCAATTGTTAAAAGTCTTCTGTTTCCTAAAACTTCTAAACCACTACCATAAATTTCTTTTCCAATAAATGCAAAATCGAATCTAAAAATTTTTTCAAGCTTGGTTACATCATCTATTACATCAAATATTTCTTCATCTATGCGAATGACTTCTTTAAAAATAGAATGGGACGCCTCAGTTTTAGCAATTTCTAAAAGTGTATTTATAATATCTGCAAGATTTTTAGTGCTTTCCTTCTGTTCAACTATTAACGTTTTTACCTTTTCAAAATCTACTTCTTTTTCGATTCTTTCAAAATTAGATACTAAAATTGCAATGGGTGTTTTAAGTTCGTGTGAAATGTGATGAATTGCATGTTTCTGGAATGCGAATGATTTTTGTAGTCGCGACATTAACTTGTTGAACTGTAACGACAATACTGCAATCTCGTCGCCTGTTCCTTGCACCGTAATTATTGGAGAGTTTTCGAAATCTAAATTAGTAAGTTCCTTGGTAAGTACCTGAATTGGTTTTGATATTTTTCGTGAAATAACAAAAGTAATTGCAACGCAGATTACAGCAAAGATGCTAAAAAATATAAAGAGAATTTTCTGAAGTTGTCGAACTGATTTTATACCAGATACATCGTATGCTTTGGCAACCCCATAATACGTTGTTGAATCCTTTGTATAAAATACTCCCACAACAAATGAACTATCTTCCACCATTTCTATATATCGGTTAGAATTGGTTAACTGTTCCAAAATATACTCTTTAGACTGAATTTGACTTTTGGCTTTATTTGAAAAGAGTAATTCCTTTTTAAAATTGTATAACTGAGTTGTTTGAGTTATAATTCCTCCGGTAGTACGTTCTTCCATTGACTGAAGAAGTAATGAGTTTATTTCTTTAATTTCTACTAAAAATGACAGAGTTGTTCCTATTTTGTTCACAACACGATCTTTGAACTCTTTTTCTCTACTTGAATCAAATGTATAATAAATCAATGCAAGCATTAGCCCAACAAAAAAGATTATGGAAATTGAATTGTAGACTAAGAGTTTATAACGTATATTCATTCTTGTATATCAAGATAATAACCAAAACCAACCTTAGTTTTAATTAGTTTTTTATCGAATGGTTTGTCTATTTTGTTACGAATCAAATTTATGAAAACTTCAACGGTATTTGTGTTCACATCAAAAGAAGAGCCCCAAATATCCTTTATGATTTCTTTTTTCGTAACAATGTCACCATTAGCAATCATAAGTTTTACTAAAATATGATATTCACGTGGTGTTAAATTGATTTCGATTTTGTTTCTGGTTGCAATTTTATTCTTAGTATTTATACTTAAATTGCCAATAGTAATCACATCCGCAGCTAATTCAAATTCACCAATTTCTTGATGTCCACTTCTTTTGAGTAGTGAATGAATTCGAAGCAATAATTCCTTCATATAAAAAGGCTTTGTTAAATAATCGTCAGCTCCATAATTATAGCCTTTCACCTTATCGTCTAAGTCGTCAAAAGCAGTTAAAAATATTACTGGGGTAGAGGTGTTGTAGGTCCTAAATTCAGAACAAAGCTCAAATCCAGATTTATAAGGTAGATTAACATCAAGAATAATACAAGAGTATTCTTTCGACTTCATAAGATTTGCGGCTAAAATTCCGTCATAAGCAACATCAACTTCAAATTGTTCTTCTGTTAATGCTTCTTGGACATTTCTACTTAAGGAAGGGTCGTCTTCAACAAAAAGTATTTTCATAGTAAATAGTTTAAATTAGGGATACCGTAGAAATAACGATACGAATCAAAAAAGAATAAAAATAAAAAAGTTGTTTTCCCTTCATTGGAAGTATGGAAAACGTACATCTAAAAAATCTTTCATTTTTCGTAACTTGTATTTTATTCTTAATTGGATTCAGTTTCTTTACAAGACTAGAACTTTCAGCCCAATTTGGCAAAAACAAGGTTCAATATCAAGATTTTACTTGGCAATATATACAATCCAAAAATTTTGATGTCTATTTCGCAGAAGGTGGAGAATATTTAGCTAAATTCACAGCAATTTCTGCTGAGAAAGCTTTAGTTTCTATCCAAACTTCTTTACAATATACATTACGGAATAGAATATCTATCATTGTCTTTAATTCCCATAATGAATTTCAACAAAATAATGTTATTACATCTTATATACCTGAAGGTGTAGGTGGTGTAACAGAGTTATTTAAGAATAGAATCATAGTTCCCTTTGAAGGAAAATACGAACAATTCAACCATGTTATTCACCATGAATTAGTTCATGGTGTTATAAATGAAATGTTTTATGGTGGTTCTATGCAGAATGTTATCTCGAATAATATCCGAATTGAATTACCTTTATGGATGAATGAGGGTTTTGCAGAATTTGAATCGATTGGTGGTTTAGATGTTGCAACCGATATGTTTATTAGAGATTTACTTATAAGTGAAAAAATGCCCGATTTGCAACGTTTACAAGGGTATTTGTCGTATCGAGGTGGACAATCCTTCTTTTGGTATGTATCTCAAAAGTATGGAAAACAAAAAATTGCCGAGCTTATGTCAAAGGTACGGAATTCGTCTACTTTGGACATTGCTTTCAATTCCACTTTTCAAAAAAACGTCGCAGATTTTTCTGAACAATGGAAAAAGGACCTAAAAAAGCTTTATTATCCTGATGTTGAAAAATATGAACGTGTTGAAGATTTTGCAGTGAAGTTAACCGATCATAAAAAGGATCAAAACTTTTACAACTCCTCACCTACTATTTCTCCAAACGGCGAAAAAATTGCATATATATCCGACCGAGACGAGGTTTTTGGAATATACGTAATGGATTTGAAACGAAACAACAAAATTCGTAAAATTATTTCTAGCGATAGAGCCTTAGATTTTGAAGACTTAAACTTGTTAACACCTGGAATTACTTGGTCGCCAAATTCTTTTAGCCTAGCTGTTTCTGCTAAATCGGGAGGGCAAGACGCTATATATATAATTGATGATGAAACTGGTTCATACAAAAAGTATGAATTAGGACTAAAGCATATTTCCTCGTTAAGTTGGTCTCCCGATGGAAAAACTATTGCTTTTGTTGCAACTGAAAATGAGCAATCTGATTTGTATAGTTTTTCTTTGTCTGCTGGAAAAGCAACTAAAATAACTGACGACCTTTTTTCCGATGAACACCCAACTTGGTCACCCGATGGTGCGTTGTTGTATTTTGTTTCCGATAGAGATGGAATAACTTCAGGTACGTATAAAAAAGATACATATAGAATGTGGGATCACGATTTTAAGACATCGGATATTTATTCTATATCGCTTGATTCTAAAGAAATAAGACAAATCACTTACGATAAAAATTCAAACAAAACTTCAATTGTGGTTTCGCCAGAAAAAAATTCGATTTTATATGTAAGTGATGAAAATGGAATTGGTAATATCTATGTTCAAAATTTAGAGACCTCACAAAAAAATGCTATAACAAATTCTTTAACTGGGCTTACACAAATGTCTTTAAGTAAGGATGGTTCAAAGTTAGTCTTTACATCTCAAAATGAAGTAGGTTTCGACGTATATGCATTGAAATATCCTTTTGACCAAAAGAAATCAAGCAAACTGCTACCGTTGACAGAATTGCGAAAAAAAGAAAATAAAGGGGTCCTAACCACTGAAAAAGAAAAGCCTTTTAAAATTAGTGATAATGAAAAAGAAACATACATTGGATTAGATAATGTTGAAATTGAGTTTTCTCGCCAAATTGTTGTAGAAGACTCAAAGGGAGCAAAAGGAACTACTTTAGTAGCAGATGTGCCATTAGATTTATCAAAAAAAGATACAAACTTCAACGTACAGCCTTATAAAGTGACCTTTTCTACCGATTATATTCAATCAAATCTGGGTTATAATAATTTTTTAGGTTGGCAACAAATTAACCAAATGTCTTTTAGCGATTTATTGGGAAATCATCAGATAAATGTAGGTTTGAATTTGCTATTAGATTTAGTAAATAGTAGTTTCTTCGTTGAATACAATTATTTCCCGAAAAAAATTGATTACTCCTTTTATCTATCTCAATTTCCAGGAATTGTTCAGTTAGGTGATTTCTTTATTTATCGGGTAAGAGATATTACTGCAGGCTCAGCTGCTTCGTTGCCCATAACTAGGTACCAACGATTCGAATTTTCGACAGATATCCGATACCTTATTTCTCAAAATTTGCAAATTTCCTCAATTCCTTCTACAAATAATTTATTATTAGTCCCATCGTTAAGGTATGTATTTGATAATTCTCGTTATGGATTTTCTCCTTTTGCTCCAGTAGAAGGAACAAGACTTACTATTAATGCAATATCGTCTGCAGATATTTCAGAAAAATCATTCGATTTTCTAAGTATTACAACAGATATTCGTCATTATTTTTCATTAGGGAAATCGTTAAGTTTTTCCATACGTGGTTCTGGGGGAATGACAATTGGTAATTCGACTCCACAATTTTTTGTGGGTGGAACATCGAATTGGATTAATTTAGAATTTGCTCAAACTGCACTTTTTAGAACGGCAAAAGATTTTGCTTTTTTTAATTTGTCCTCTTTACCGATGAGGGGTTTTCCATTACTTCAGAATGCAGGTACGAAGTTTTTTCAAACTAATTCAGAACTAAGATTTCCTCTTCTTTCGACATTTTTTGCAGGTCCGTTACCTTCGCTGTTACAAGCAATAAATGGTGCCTTGTTTTTTGATATGGGCGGAGCTTGGACAGGTGATTTTCAGGCAACAGAAGTAAACCGTGTTGGGTTAACAGTTCCTAAAAATTTATTAATGAGTGCTGGGTTTGGAGTTAGATCAATTTTTCTTGGATTTCCTATAAAAATTGACATTGGATGGAGAAATGAGTATAATACCATTTCAGATGTGTTTTATATGTTTTCAATAGGCGGTGATTTTTAACAATGTGTT
>JBDNFX010000121.1:0-14274 GCA_041689575.1 Kapaibacterium sp. (SeqCode) | reverse complement strand
GTACGCAGCTAAGTGTGGACCTTCAGAAAATAGTTCTTCTGTTAAAGGTGAACGAAATGAACGAAGTATTATGATTCCTGAAGAGAAACTCTCAGTTAATGTATAGTTGATTTCTACTGATCCACTTCCATTTGAAAAAAACTTATTATTGACAAACCCTGCAACGGAGGAATCTTTTCTACTTATAGGTTGAATGCTTTTTGTATCAAAACGTAAGGCTGCATCTATTTTTAAATTACCAAATATTTCTGAATGGTAGGCCATAAAAGCAAAGGCATTTTCAACACTATTTGGAGTAAAGGTTAGCCCTCCGCTGGTGAAATTCCTATTTTCAAACCAAAACCCAACTGTAGTTTTCCTTTCCTTCGATTCATAGTTTAATCTTGATAAAGCAAGAAGTGAGGAAGTAAATACTGAAAATGACATACCTATTCTACCGCTCGATTCAATTTCTTGATGTGAATAATCTATAAACGATCCCAAAATTTCAATATGTTTAAAAAATGAATCATTCAAAATAATTTCACTTTTTGCTTCAACTTTCGACTTTTGCATAGATACAGTAACTCCTTTTGGATGTCCATTGATTGAATCTGGAGGTATTCCATAATCATTTGAAAACATTGAAAAACCTAAACCAGCAAAACCATAGGAACCAAAATGCGATACACCTAAAGAACCATTTCTAATACTCGATTGGGTGTTTGGAAGTACTCCAATTGGTGTTTGATATGATTCTTGATTTTTAAAAGATAGATCTGAACGAAGAGAGAAAGTAGAAATGGGAATTTCTATTCTACCTGTTGCTGAATAAAGAGAACAGACTGTTTCTCCAAAAAAAGTAGCAGACCCTTGGGTGGATGCAGGAAAAATTGACGGAATTGAATTGCGAGTGATATTGACTATGCCGCCTACTACATTTGAACTGTATAGAAGTGCCATTGGACCTCGAATAACCTCAATATGGTCAACTGTTAATGGGTCAATTGAAACTGCGTGATCTGCTGAAGTTGCTGATAAATCCCCACTTTTTTGTCCATCTTCTAAAATCAATACTCTATCAGCACCTAAACCTCTAACAACTGGTCTCGATGTTGAAGCTCCCATAGATTGAACTGATACACCTTGTAAGTTCTTCATTGTTTCTCCAACGGTAGGAGAAAGACTCTTTCGTAATTGTGAACCACTTAACAAAAGGTCAGACTCACCTTGTCGAATCCCAGAATGATAGTGTTCATCTTCAACTAATACAGTTTTGGTTGAAAAGGAAGTAGGATTTAAAGCAACTTCAATAGTAATAGTATCTGATGAAGAAGTGAGTATTGGATAACGAAGTTCTTCATACATGGGATGTGAGATTACCAGAATAGTCTTCTCACGTAAAGAAATTTTTCCGAAAAAGTAACCGTTTTTATCTGTTTTAAAAGATGTATTAGAGGGTATACAGAGAATAGAACACATTGATATTGAATCATTGCTGATTGCATCTATAATATACCCCCTAATTATTAAATCCTGCGAACAAAGCAATTGGAATTGAATTGCAATCATGAATAAAAAGGAGGCATATCGTAGTAACATTGTATAATTATTACGGAAAATTGTTATTGAACAACAATGGTTACAGGCGAAGAAACGTAGTCTGCGTGGTCGTTATGAAAAAGGGATATGCGCAAAGAGGTTGTACCCCGAGAAACTCCTTTTAAAGAGAAATTCCAACGATTAGTTATTGTTTCCGTTGCTATTGCCCCATTCCCAAATGTAAGTTTGATTGATAATGCTACATCAGTTGGAGTAAATAACTCATTTTTGTCATTTAGAAACTGAACCCTGTATAAAGTACTAGAAGAATCAAGCAGTATACGAATAGAGTCTGAGGGCGTAGCATTTTGATTTCTAAGTATTTCCTTATTGTTTTGGTCGAAAAGAACAAAACCAAAGGCTTCTTCGTGATCATCATCTGAATGATTATGAGAATCTGAACAAGATGTTGTTAAAACTAGAACTACAGTTAGTAGCATAAAAAGAAAAGTTTTCATAGAAATCCTATAATTGAAAATATAATAATGCAAATATATGCAAATTGCAATTAACTTGCAATAAGTGTTACTTTTTTTTCAAAAATGTAAGTATCTTTTTGGTGTGATCGTGCCAAGAATAATTTGAAATGACTTCTTTCCTTGCTTCATTCCCAAGCGAAGAACGTAATTCTGTATCCTGATACAGAGAATACATTGCGGAAATCAATTGTTCAATATTACCCGGTTCTGTTAATAGAGCAGTTTTGTTATGTTCTAAAATATCGCCAATTTGTTCCAAATCGGAAGCAATTATTGGTTTGTTCATAGACATATATTCAAAAAGTTTCGTAGGTGAACCGAAAAACCTTGAATGGTCTGGGTTTTGAATATGTGGAGAGACTAATACATCACAAGCAGAAAGATATTCAGGTCCTTCAGCTTGAGGTACTAATCCTGTCAATAGTACCGAGTTTTCTATGAAAAATTCTATAATTGATTCATTTACTTGATGCATTGTTTTGCCATCACCAACTAACATTAAAACTACTTTGTCTTTTATTTCTGGATATTTTCGTAATAACAATCCAAATGCTTTTGTTAAAACTTCTGCACCATGCCAAGGACCAAAAGTACCTAAAAAACCAAACACAAATTTGTTTTGGAGATTATACATATTCTTTATTCGTTCGGATTCGACAACCGGAGAATATACATTTGGATGAACTCCATTTGGATTAACTAAAATTTTACGTCCATCAATTCCGCGTTCAATTAGTTCTTCTTTCATCACCGAACTAACAACAACAATAACATCTGAATGTTGCAGATTCAACATTTCAATTGAAAGCATAAGATTGTTATGTAACAATTTCCGCCCATTCCATTTTTCCGCCATCCAAACAAAAGATCCATTATACTCACAAACGAAGGGGATTTTGTGTTTATATTTTAAGTAAATACCAAAATAATTTCCTAGGGAATAACGCTGATAAACAAATGAAGGATTTATAGAATGCACAGTGCTTGAACTTTGTTGAAGTTGAATGTTGTATAGCAAATCTGGGATTTCAGGAATATTTGCTCCAACAGAGTAATCGGGAGTTATGAGTCTAAAATCGACCTTAGAATCTACTCCTGTTAAAAAATCAGAACTAACGATAGATGTTCTTACATCATTCGATCGAAACCCTGTTATTACACCTTCTAAATGCCCTACCGAACCGCCACTTTTCACCCCAAACCAATGATCTGTACGAAGAAAAAGACATTGTTCTAAATTAGAAACTGTATAAAATTCAACAGTTTTTTTAGAATATTTATCAACTTGAATCACAACTGAATTGTACAAAGAAAGCCAAGAAAAAAGATCTTTTTGAATTTGTAAAACTGATTCTAAAAATGAAGACTTTCTTTCAGTATTCGAATAATCTTTCCAAGAAAAAGTAACTCCCGAGACGGTTAAATAACATTCAATAATATTCAGTAAGGCAACAGTTGAAATGTTTGGAGTGATAATTTGAATGTTTTTCTTTGGGAAAAATTTCTTTTTCAATAGATAAGAAAGTATTTCTTTATCGGTGATTGGTTCAGGTGGTATCATTTAGCAAAAACCTTCATCCAAATGGCAACATTGATAAATCTCCAAATCATAGTAATACCTTCTTTCTTTTGACTTTGGAGAATACTATCCCAATCTTGAATTAGTTTCTGAACATTAAAATATTCAGATAATGTAGCGGTAAAAAATGATTGAAGGTATTCTTTGTTTTCAATTAGCCAAGTATATTCTGGGGTAGCAAAAGCAACTTTATCTTTTCTCAGTCTATTTTCATTTGGTATAATATCTATCATCGATTGTCGAAGTAAGGCTTTCGACCAGCCCTGAACTATTTTATAACTTGAAGATATTCCAAATACGTATTCAATCAATGGAGTGTCGTCTGCAAAAGGAGTTCGCGACTCAATTGAAAAACTCATTGAGTTTCTATCTTCGTAGCGTAAAAGAGACAACAAACCACTTCTTGTCATAGAATTAAGCAACATCTCATTTAAGGAAGTTGGGTACATCATTTCAGAATGTTCGGATATTCTATGAGAATGAGAACTCCAAAAATCATCTTGAATGTAGGTGAATTCTTTTATATAACCTCTTGTCGTTTTACTCTTTAAAAAAGTAGGTAAGAACTTTGAACGAAGTAATTTTGCCATCGAAAACTGTACAAATTTCGCATCTACAGGAGAATTATCTAAGTTTTCATATTCATATAGAAATCTTGGAATTTTTAGTTTTTTCAACATTTCAGCAAAAAAACCACGGTAATATTGTTGATATCCACCAAAAACCTCATCAGCTCCTTGGCCATCTAATAGTACAGTTACATTATGGCTTTTTGCTAATTTCATTACCATATATTGAGCATAAATGGCTGTGGAATCGAAAGGAATATCTTGAGTATACACCAATTTTTCAATATCATCTTTAAAAGTTGTTGAAGTTGGCGAAATTGTATGCATTTCTGCAGAAGTATGCTTTGCAACAATCTCAGCCCAATGATGTTCATTAATGGGTAAATTCGGATGTGTAACAGTGAAAACTTTTTGGTGAACTCCAACATGATTATAATTACGTATGTTTATTAGTCTTCTAATGGTGCTTACAATTGCAGAACTATCCAACCCACCTGATAGTGCAGAACCTACAGTTACATCTGAGCGTAAGCGTAAATCTACTGCAGAAAAAAACAACTCTTGAATATTTTTTGAATGATTTAAAAACCGTTCCCGAGAAAATTTTTCCCATTCAAGATTTGTTTGCAGAGAATAATACTGAGAAACAGCAAAAGTATTAGAACTAAGATTGTAGATAAAATAAGAAGAAGGACGAATTTCTTTAATATCTTGGAAAAAGGTTTGTTCTTGAATATCTTTTAAACCGTACACAAGGTAATCAAACAACGAATCGGTGTGAATGGCAGAAGAAACAAAAGGAAGCCCCACAATAGCTTTGGGTTCTGAAGCAAAGACAAAATATTCTTCGTTTGAAGAATAATACAATGGTTTTACACCAAAACGATCTCTTGCTCCAAATAACTGTTGTTTCTTTGTATCGTACAAAACAAATGACCACATTCCATTAAAATGAGAAAGGCATTCAATTCCCCATTCTTTGTACGCATTCAGTAGAACTTCTGTGTCAGATTCTGTAGTGAAAGTGTATCCTTTTTCACGTAGTTCATTTCGAATCTCGATATAATTATAAATTTCACCATTGAAAGTTATATAAATTTCTGAATCATTTAAACACTGTGGTTGGTGCCCTAAAGGACTTAAATCAAGTATAGAAAGTCTGCGGTGAACTAATCCGAATTGTGCAGGTTCAGAATTAGTATGTATATGAGAAGTAGGTTTGTAAAGAGAATTAAATTCTTTTACAACTACAGGTGTATCGTCGCCGTAAGATAAAGATATAGAATTATTTGAAAACAACAAAAACCCTTCATCGTCCGGACCTCTATGTCGCAATTTTTTCGACATACTGTCCAAGTACGTATGCAAAGGTCGCTGAGTTTGTTTAGAGACAATTCCTGCTATTCCACACATAGTATTCTTTTATTAGTTTCGAACATTTACTAATGTTCCTTTTTTAGACTGATGTACAAACACTACGTTATCTGTATGGTGATATTCAGTAATTGGACTTTTTGTTAAAGCGCCATTTTGATGAATTTTATAGGAGATATAACCAAAAGAATCAAAGAAATACTCTTTGAAAGTTTTGACTGAAAGTCCTGAAATGTTAAGCATTTCAGACCACAACTCTAAAACAACTGTTGGTTTATATTCTAAGAAAGATTCTTTCATTCCTTGAACAACATTGAATTCGCCACCATCTACATCTATTTTAATAATATCTACTTTTGGAATTGAATGCTCTATTAAGAAAGAATCGAATGTTTGAGCAGGAACGGAAATGACATCCGTATCAGAAACAGTTCTATCGTAAAAAACTGTAGAATGAGAGGAGCTATTATCTATAATAGAATGATACAAAGTAAGAGTACCCGTTTCTTTACTAAGAGCAATTTGAAAAGGTGTGATATTTTTAGATCCATTCATTTCAATATGCCTTTGTAATTTATTGAAATTAAGAGGATCAGGTTCAAAAGAATATACTTTTCCAGTTTCACCAACAGCTCTTGAAAGAATTTGAGACATATACCCTAAATTCGCACCAACATCAAAAGCAAAATCACCTTTTTTAGTTTGTTGTTGTAAACATGCAACAGTCTCAGGTTCATAGTTGTTAAACAAATAAAAATATGCTTGGTTAAATTCATTTACATTTAACTCAAGTTTAATTCCATCTTTCATGGTAATAACATCAAAAACACTTTTGGATTTTGGAGCAGCTAATGGAACAAAATATTTTGTCAATATTGTGTACCTTCCATACTCACGTTTATAGTTTTGAAAAACTGCACGAAACATTTTTCGAGTTAAAGACCGTACTATAGAATCGCTCATAGTTTTTGAAGTAAAGGTTGTATAATATGGTATTTTTCGGCAGGAACAATAAAACAATTCCTAAAGCCATTGTCTTCGTTTCGAAGCAAGGTTTGGGTTTCAAGTAGCCCAGTGCTAGTTTCCCAAAAAAATCGATACGAATGTTGGTTGAAAAGATCTTGAAGTTGTTGTTCTATTAAATCGAAAAGAACTTCAATAATAAATATTGGTCTGATCTGACTAATAACATTCGAAGATCCTTGTAAAATAATATGTTCAGTTGCCTCTGTATCTATTTTTACAAGATCAATATTTGAAATATTTTGTTCAGCAACAAATGTATCGAAGGTAGTTGTTTCTACGGTTGTTTTACGAACAGGAAAGTTGTTTTGTTGAATTTCTAAAGAGCCAACTCCACCTAAATGGTGTTCTAAATAGCTGTATTTTGGATTAAATTCTTCAAAAAAATCAATGGTACCCTTACTATTTGACAAAGCTACTTCTTAAATAAGTAAGTTGTCAAATTTGTTAAGTTCTTTGTTTAATCGTAGAAAGTGTTTCGGACCGTACGATGGTTCAAATGAATAAACTATTACATTCGGGTTTAACGCACAAGCCAAAAGGGAATAGTAACCTATATTAGCACCAATATCTACAAAACAATCTAATGAAGGAGCAATTTTTTTAAACAAAGGAGTGTACTCAAAACTATCAACACCTTCCCAAAACATAATTCTATTTATATGACTAGTTTCATTTGTAGTAACTTTAATAGACTTTGTTTCCGATATTGGAATTGTAACTACACCATTTATGGGTATCTTTATAGAAAACGGAAGTACCGAACGAAACGGATATAGTACGTTTCTAATAATAGAATTAACAAATGGATTATAGAGTATTTTATAGAATAATTTCACACAAATTTCATTTTATTGAATGTATCGTTTCCACCAAAGTGCCAAATTCAGCAAATACCATAATTGTTGGGGTTGTTTTTGGATAAATAATTGCTTTACAGCACTATGGTCTAATAGATCTGTTTCAGTAATAAATTCAGTAATTGCTTTTTCTGCAGTTTCACCTAACCGATCAAAAAACCATTCGTATACAGGAACTCCGAATCCTTGTTTTTTACGATCTATCAATTCGTCGGGAATAACACCACGAACAGCTTTTTTAAGCATATATTTTAAAGTACCATTCTTTAACTTCCAATCAGATGGAATCCCCATTCCCATTTGAACGAATTTATGGTCTAAGAACGGAACTCTTCCTTCTAAACTAACTCCCATACTCATTTTGTCTACTCGCATAAGGAGTAATTCAGGTATTCGGAAATTTAGATCAATATAACTCATCCAATTTAGAGTTGTAGGTTCATTGCTGTTTTCTTGAAATCTATCCCAATAAGGCTTTATGACTTCCCACGACGAATAACTCGAAAATTCTTTTTGTAATGTCGGATGAAGTAATGATTTTTTATGTACTTCCGAAAATGCTTCTGCTCCACCCCAAAATATAGGAAGATTTTTTATTCCACGTTGAAGCCATTCTGACATTAAATGGTTTTTCTTTCCTACAATTCGTAAAGTACTATTTCCGAGTTGCTTAACAAAAGTAGGAACTGGCGAATCGTTGAGTTTCTGCAGCTTCAAAAAACGCTTCCAACTTGGATAACCAGCAAAAAGTTCATCGGCACCTTCACCAACTTGCGCAACAACAACTCCATTATCTCTTGCTAATTTAGAAACATAGTATAATGGTACACAAACTGGATCTGCAATTGGTTCATCTTGAAGCCATACCATTTGAGGTAAAAAAGAAATCAGATCTTCAATTGTCAATAAGCGTTCATAGTATTCAGCACCAACTTTTTCAGCTATTAGTTTTGCATAATGAAGATCGTTTGTATAAGAGTTATATTTACCTTCATATCCAATAGAAAAAGTTTTTACGGGGCTTGTAGCACCTTCAGAAAATAATGCCGCATTAGTGCTAGAATCTATTCCACCAGAAAGAAACACTCCTACCGGAACGTCACTCATTTTACGTAACTGTACAGAAGTTCGTAATTCGTTTAAAATATGTGCACTAACTTCATCTTCTGTTTTATGTCCAAGACTTGTAAAGTCGTTGTTGTAAATGTCCCAATATTTTTCTTGTTTGATAGTACCATCATTAGAAATTTTCATCCAAGTAGATGGAGGTAGTTTATGTATTCCTTTAAATAAAGTCATTGGAGCAGGGGTAGTCAAAAAAGAAAGATAATGAAATAAACCCTCTTTGTTAATTTCTCTCTTTATATGTGAAGGATGTTCCAATAACGCTTTTATTTCAGAGGCAAATAAAAATGTATTGTTATTGAAAGAATAGTAAAAAGGTTTTTCACCAATTCTATCGCGACAAACAAATAGTTCCTTTTCAACTGAATCCCAAATAGCAAAAGCAAACATTCCTTGCAATTTATGAACAGCGTCAATTCCCCAACATTCGAATGCTTCTAAAAGTACTTCGGTATCAGAATGGTCTGTTATCCATTGAGTTTTTCCTTTGGAAATTAACTCTTTCTTAACGTCAAGATAGTTATAAATTTCACCATTAAAAACTATAGTATATCTTCCACTTCTCGACGTCATAGGTTGATTCGCAGTAGTACTCAAATCTACAATCGACAAGCGTCTATGTCCAAAACCTACAGTAGCTTCCTCATTGAGCCAAACTCCAGCACCGTCAGGACCTCTATGAATCATTGTATCTCTCATAGAAATCAGAACGCTCCGAGAAACAGGTTCTTTAGTCGAAGTTGTAAATATACCTACAATGCCACACATATTTTAGGGTTTTCTGTTTTGTAAAAATAATTGCAAAGCATCAATCTTATTCTGCAGTTTCTCTATTTCTTCTAAGTTTTTTTCTTTGCTTTTCGACAAAAGCTTTGCTATTTTCTTGTTGTAATCTTTTACGATTTCGTTGATAAGAAAACTAAAAAACAAATGATTACTTTCGTATGGATTTTTGTTTTCCTTTAGAAAAACTTCTTGGAGTGCTTCAGAAACTATATAAACATTAGTAAGGACTTCTGTTTCATCTTTGGAAGCTAATTCTGCCTTTTTAAGGGATTCTTTTGAGCGTAAAATAGGCACTAATTTTTGTTGATGCTTTTGAAACTCTTTTATTGACTGAATAGTTGAAATTGGTTTTAAAAGTTTCTGTTTTGTAAACAGAGAATCTTTTTCCATTCGTAAAAAATTATGAGAATCAAAATTAGTGATGGACACTAGATTTGATTCATCTTCAATGATTTTCCCATCAAGAAAAAAACGTATCACTTTATCATTGATTTTTTCATAAAGTATTGCTAATGTGCCATTAAATAACGAATCGTTTATAGAAAAGAGAATTGCACCTTTAGAATCGCTAAATGTTTGAAAACTTTTAATTTTTCCTGATTGCATAATTGTTAAAAGTCTTCCGGGCACTACAGGACCAAAGAAAATATCGTTGGAATCAGTTGTTCTTCTTTTGTAGGTAACGTGAATACTGTCTTTAGTAATAGTAAAAGAAGTAAAAGAGTATAATGCATCATCTTTTAACAGTATGCTATACTCAGAATACCAAGTTCCTATCAAACTAGATGTGTTTGAAAACAAACTAGAATTTGAAATAAAAATGAAACTAATCAAAATCATTAAAAATCTTGCAAAAGAACTATAGTTTTTCAATAACAACCTTTTTCCCATAATAGAATGAACAAATAATAACTAAAACTGCAAATATGAAATACGAAACTGATGTAGCAATAGAGGCTCCATTTAAACCGTATTTTGGAATAAATATTGTATTTAAAATTAGGTATAAAACTGCACCGAATCCCCACAAATATAAAGTAATTTTAGGCAATCCAATACTAGCAAGGTATTGCATAAATATAGTTTGAACTCCCATAAAGAATAATCCTATAAGTAAATAATTGAAAGGTACAATTGCTGAGTCAAATTCTTTACCAAACAAAAGTCTGAAAATTGTTTCATCATTGAAGTAATAGACAGTAAATGCAATAAGCAATAGAACAGAACATAATGCTGCTGATTTTAAGGTCATTTTCCATCGTCTTGAATTTTCTGCCATTGAAGAAGACTTAGAATAAAGTATCATTCCAATAGAAGCGCTAATCATTGAAAACAAATCTGAAACGTTCATTACAACTGAATAATACCCAGCTTCAGTTGCACCAAGCATTTCTTTTATCATAAACAAATTCGATTTCAACATCACAAAAGCAAATATTGTTGCAATGTAAATACGAGTTGAATAGGAAATTGAAGAGGTAACTTCTTTAAAATCAAAAGAGATTTTTCCATAACTTTTTAACTTCCAAAGAATCCAAATACTTATGATTAAAGGAGGGAAATAAGTCGTTAGATAGACTAATTCGATTGAAGTAGAATGGAAAAGTACAATTACTAAAACAAATAGAATAACTCCAATTGCTCTAAAACCTATTTCTGCAAGGTTATAACTTTTAATATCCTGAACACCTGGAAAAATATTTTGTAGTAATAAATAGAGAATTCCAAGTGGTACCCAAAACAAAGATAACTGAAGCATTGAACCATCTAAAGGCTGCAATGTTGGGAAAAAGTAAAAAAAGACAGACGATACAACTATCACTATTATTCCCAGGACAATTGATATGAGTAATGAATTACCAGCAATTATGGGAACTTTTGACGGATCTTTTGCACTATAATATAGATTGGAAGAATTAATTCCTAAACAACCTATTTGTACTCCGAATGTAGACAATTGTAATGCTACCCCAAATGTACCTCTAGCTTCAGGACCTAACATACGTGCTAGAAGAATTGAACTAATTGCTCCCAAGATTCCAATAATGACTTTCGCCAACATAGTGCCAGATGTTTTACGGAGAAAATCTGATTGTAAGGAGGCTTGGAATAATTTTTTTAGAGAAGTCGAATTATTTACTGCGTTTTGCAAAGATGAAGGTATTGGTGTAACTTTTATGAAGATGTAAGTGTTCTAAAAAACATCAATTTAACAAGTACTAAAACGTATGTACGTTCTTAGTATTTAAATATTACAAACATTACTTGTTCTAAAAAATGAAGATTTTGTATACCATCGTGTTTCTTATTATTGTTAATTTCTTATCACTATCAAAAGCAGAATCAAAACCTGTTCACCTTTTTTTGGATTATTCTATATTTGCTCTAGACGATTCATCTTCACTATTTGAAATGTATTATTCTTTTATAGATACGTCACTACTCTATACTAAAAACCTTTCGAGAAATACTTTTATTGGTGAAGCGATAATCAATGTTGTCGTTAAAAATAAAAACAAAACTATTCCAGTTATTGACATTTTATGGAAAGTTGAACAGATGAATTCAAAAGGGTATATTGATACACTGAGTTATTTTGTTGGACAAAAAAACTTCAAATTAGAATTCGGTGAATACACTGTAACAGTCCGCGCCTTTGACCAGCTTGATTCTAATAACGTAAAAGAATATACCTTTACTATTTTTGTTCCAAAATACAATGTTCCTTATCCTCAACTTTCGGATATTCAATTAGCCTCGGATATATTCCAAGTTGGTTCAAGTTCAAACGGAAACAATACTGAATTTCATAAAAGTGGCGCTTTGGTGGTTCCTAACCCAAGTTTAGAAATAATATCCACTACACCTACTTTAAAATTTTACTCGGAAGTATATACCACAAATACAATAGTAAAAGGAAATTATACAATCATTTACAAAATTGCAAACAGTTTAAACCAAGATGTTGTTTCCATTCCTGTAGAAAAAAAATCTACAAATGATGCAATAGTGCTTAGTGAGGAAATACCTTTAGAAATCTTACCAAGCGGAATTTATTACTTTTATATTCAACTGCAATATTCGAGAAATGATTCAAATTTTGTAGTTGAAAAACGTAAAAAGTTTTACTTGATTAATTCTGAAATGCTTCCTTCTGAAACAAATGAATTTGTTTCAGAAGATGACCGGTTTCTTCAAAGTGAGTTTTCAACTCTCACAGAATCAGAAACTGAAATTGAAATAGAAAAAATTAAAATACTCATTCCAAAAAATCAGGTTGACGTTCTCAAATCACTTACAGAAACTAAAGCTAAACAGAAGTTTCTTTTTCAGTATTGGTCACAAATGGATTCAGATCTACTTACTTCTGTAAACGAAGAATTGGAAAACTTTAAAGAAAATGTTCGGTATGCGAATAAATTTTACAAAAATCCGTTAGTAAAAGAAGGGTGGAGATCAGACCGTGGTAGAGTTCGGTTAAAATATGGGACACCTACTCAAATTGATTTAAGAGTCGCTGGTTCAGATTCTCGTCCACACGAAATTTGGTTCTATCAAGCATATCAAGGTGGAGTTATATTTGTATTCGTTGAAATCGGTGGGGTTAATAGATATGTTCAAGTTCATTCGAATCATTTTAATGAACTTCACGAAGAAAATTGGTATGAACGATTTGCTAGGCTTTCTAAGTAATGCTATTAGAAAAAAAATCTTCGTTACGTTCAAAACTGTTGTTGAAAAGGAATTCCTTATCGGAAGTTGAAATCCTTTTTAAAACTAATTTGATTTTTGAAAAACTATTTTCTTTGTCTATAATCAATCTATCTACTGTTGTACACTGTTACTGTTCAAATGGTTCTGAAGTGAATACTACAAAAATTCTATCTAATTTATTATCTTTAAAAAAAACTGTTTCTGTACCAATTGTGAATGATTTTAATCTTGATTTATCCCATTCAATACTTGATACATCAACGGTATTTGTTCAAGGTAAGTACAATATTCCAATACCTAAAGAACCTCAATTCTTTTCAATTTCACAATTAAACCAACTGAGCACAATTGTTATAGTTCCATTAGTTGGATTCGATGCTTGTTGTAATCGTATTGGGTATGGTAAAGGATTCTATGACCGTTTTTTACAAAAAATTCCGAATGCAAAAAAAATTGGAATTGCTTTTGCCATGCAAGAAGTTCAAACTATTCCAATTGAAAATACCGATATTCCGCTAGACATAATAATTACTGAAGAAACCATCTTTTATCGTTAAAAACAAAATTGACTCTGTAATCAATTTTCATTTCCACAATATTTTCTGTAATAGAAAGGCAGTACTTACGTTTAACAAACCAAATTAAAAATTGATTCTTATATAGATTGTATAAAGAATACCAAATGGATACAACACAGAACACATCCGAATCAAAAAACGGAAAACCACATACCTTTACAGCTTCATTACATCACCTTACTCCACGTCAAATAGTTGAAGAATTAGATAAATATGTTATCGGTCAAGATTCCGCAAAAAAGGCAGTTGCTATTGCTTTGAGAAATCGTTGGAGAAGACAGCAAGTTGCAACTCCACTGCGTGATGAGATTATGCCAAACAACATTATTCTAATAGGTCCGACAGGAGTTGGAAAAACAGAAATTGCTCGAAGATTAGCCAAACTTGCGGGAGCTCCATTTATCAAAGTAGAAGCTACAAAGTTCACTGAAGTTGGTTATGTTGGTAGAGATGTAGAATCAATCATTCGCGATCTAATGGAAATTGGGGTTTCGACTGTCCGCTCAGAACAAATTCAAAATGTTCGAAAACTAGCAAAAGATGCTGTCGAAAATAGACTTTTAGACATTCTTATTCCACCTGTGAAAAAAGGAATTTCTTTTGATG
>JBDNFX010000120.1:0-1931 GCA_041689575.1 Kapaibacterium sp. (SeqCode) | reverse complement strand
TTATATAAAAAAGTTGATATTCGGAACCACATTTTGTCGTTAAAATTTATAAAAGGTACTTGGATTCTAGTTTCTTTTCGTAATCGTTGATTTAGAGTTAATTTCATTTCTTCAGAAGCTTTACAACTGTACGGCAAGGGTAATGTTGCCATTGTAGTCAAAAAAGATTCTTCAGAAGGTAATTCAATTTCAAGTTTGTTTTCAAGTATAAAAATTGCTTTCAACAAAAGAGATTTATTCTGTTGTGTAATTGTTTCTACTCCCCCCCATTCATCTAACAAATTCAAAACTTCAGGTATACACAAAATATTGGTAATATCTTTTGTTCCAGTCCAGTCAAATTCTTGAACATAACCAGATTTGTAATTGTGAGAAATTGTTGTAGGATGAGTAAAAGATTTAAGTTCGTTCGATGTCCATAAAAATGCTGTTCCTTTTGGAGAACACATCCATTTGTGGCAATTTCCCGTGTACCAATCTGGATGTAAATCATCTAAATCAATTGTTACATTTCCGGGTGCATGAGCTCCATCGATTAAGATTAATATCTCTTTTCCTTTACAATATTGGATTATTTCCTTTATTGGGAAAAGAATTCCTGTCGATGAAGTTATATGGTCAAGTATTACTAATTTAGTAGAAGGAGTAATAGATTTTTTAATTGCCTGAACAACCTGATCTTTGTTGTTTATAGGAAATGGAACTTCGGCAACACTTACCGAAACGCCAGTGCTGTCTCGAATGTATTGAAGAGTTTGCCATACAGCTCCGTAAACGTGAGATGTGGTTACTATTTCATCACCTGCTCGTAATGTAGGCAACAATGAACGTAAAACTGTATTCACACCCGTTGTAGCATTTTCAACGAAAACTACTTGTTCAGCAGAAGTGTGTAAAAAACTTGCTAACATTGTAGCGGATTGCCGAATAAGGGAAGGTGCTAATTCAGTCATAAAATATACAGGATCATCTTCCATTGTAGATCTCCAACGTGCTTGAACTGCTTGAATTGACTTTGGCGTTGCCCCAAATGAGCCATGATTTAGAAAAACGATTGAGGGATCTAAACCCCAGAGTTCTTTATATGGATTATTCATTGTTTTGAGTTTCTATTCGTATTTCTGTTGGTTTTGTACTTTTTTAACAATACTTAAATCATGAGCTAAATCTACTATATTTCGAATAACTCCTTGTGTCATACCAAAATATATATCTTCAAATCGAGCGTACGTTTTATCATCGACAGGCGTTAGAAGTTCTACTAAAAAAGTTCTCATTTCATTGACACTTTTTGCAAATTCTTGTTCTAAATGTTGATAACCTTCGTCATCTGAAGTCATTTTCCGTAACTTTGAGAATATTTTCCAAACGAAAGTGCCATTCATTATTAATTTTGACACCAATTCTCCACTGTCGTAGGAAGCACCACATTCGAATATAGTGCCTACGTCTCCACGTTTTCGAAGATTATTTTCAGAAAAAGTATCGAGATATTCTAAAAATGTAAGTGTATCTGAAGATAATTCCATATTTTACCAATTCTTATTTCAATTAAATTATGTACAAAAGTACTAATTTTCTGTCTTATTATTTTACCATATTCCAAATTATTAAATGAACGGTAATTCTTATATATCTGTAAACCCATATACAGAAGAAATTATTAAACAATACGACCTCACGAGTACTACAGAATTTTCTACTATTCTCAATGCCTTAGAGCAATCTCAAAAATGTTGGAGACTTCATTCATTTGAAAATAGAAAACTATTTTTAATAGAACTTAAAAATCAGTTACTCTTACATAAGGAGCAGTTTGCAAAGATTATCACTTCTGAAATGGGGAAACCATTGAATCAATCAGTTTCAGAAATTGAAAAATGTACAACCCTTTGCGATTACTATTCTACCATTAATCCAAAAGTATTAGA
>JBDNFX010000119.1:0-1818 GCA_041689575.1 Kapaibacterium sp. (SeqCode) | reverse complement strand
TACCTTGCCACCGGGGAATTCCCATTTTAAAGCATGAGTAGAAGTTTTGCTTCTTTGGCACAACAATACAAATTCTCCTTTGAGAATTATACCCGTTGTAACTTCTAAGCGTCTACTCATTTTAAAAAATAGTGGTTTGTTCGACAAAATTTTGATTTAGCAAAGATACGTTTTTTTTTGGGAATAGAAAAAACCGAGAAAAACTTCAGATTATCGTAAGAAACAAAAAAGGTATTTCAATATGAAATACCTTAAGAGGAAAGTATACAAATTAAACCAATTAGCTTAATTTTGCTCTCATTTTCTTGTCAGAAATTCCACGTAAGTAGTATAGTTTTGCACGACGTACAGAACCTCTACGAAGAACTTCAACACCTTGAATCATTGGAGAGTGTACTAAGAAGATACGTTCAACGCCAACTCCATTTGAATTTTTACGAACGCGGAAAGTTTCGTTTACCCCAGAGCCTTTGCGAGCAATTACGACACCTTGAAATTTTTGTATACGTTCTTTTTCACCTTCCACAACACGAACTGCTACTATCACAGTATCGCCCGGACGGAATGGCTTCATTTCAACGAAATTATCACCGTCTTTATTTTTACGAAGCTCAATTGCGCGAGCTATCGTCATTGAGTCAATTAATTGTAGTAATGACATTTTAATGCTTTCAGGTTAAATAGAATACGATTACAAAAGTACAATAATTTTTTGATTATACAAAATTTACTATGCCGATTCTATAGAAATATCTATTTTTTTCTTTCTACAAGATTTTAAAAGTGCCCATATTCCCAGTATAACTATGCCTTCCAAAACCAACAACCCAAATCGGTACAGTATGGTAAAAAATGTATTTACAGTAGGAAAATTGAAATTCATATTGTTTGTTTTCCCAACAGAACGGTACACAGGATTTAAATAATACGTTGTATTTGAATCCAAAAATATTTCTGTTCTTACGTAAGTATCTTCTTTTAAAAGTGGTATCGTTGCTTTAGAAATAGTAGAAAACCGTTCTTTAATGACGCCATTCTGGTGAATGAACCGAATAGAATCAGCAATGGTGGATACTTCAACAGAAAGTGAATCGTTTCGAACTATAACCGATTGAAGTTTGTCACCATTTTTTGCATTTAGTCCTCGAACTCCATAAGCTTTTCCACTTCTTAATGAAGCATATACATACTCGGCAGATTTTTCTGGAACATTTATCATTGTCCAAAACGCTCCGCATTCACCGTCAGACCCTAAATGTTTCATATCGTCATTCGAAACGATCATCGATGGAATACCAGCGCTTAAAGCCGAATCCCAATGTGGAATAGATGTTCTATAATGATTCAAAACTTCAATTAAATCGTAATTACGAAGCATAGAAAAATCCGAAGGATCAAACCCATTCGAAAACGAAGGATGATTAATAGTAAGCACAGAACAAGTTGGTGCAATTCTGTTTAGCATATACTGCTTATGATGAATAGTTTGCCCAAAAATAAAATCTAACCATACCACAGACGTTGCACCTAATGGTTGATGATGCCTTTTCTTGATATTGTATCCATGTTCGTACGTAGGAATATAGAGAATTGTTGGAAAAAGTTTTCCGATAGTATCAATAGAATGATAATTTGAAATAGTAGGAATATCATATCCTAACGAGATAAATTTTTGCAACACTTCTTCTGAGGTGTGGTGACCATTCGTTAGTTTGCCCCAAGCAAAGGTATGAGCATGAAAATTTGCCTTCAACCAAAGTGAATCATTGGACAAATATGGGTTAAACCAGCCCATACCCGAAAAGGTGGTTTTTTCCT
>JBDNFX010000118.1:0-3269 GCA_041689575.1 Kapaibacterium sp. (SeqCode) | reverse complement strand
TTTTTAATGGATTAAATACTACAGATGGAGTAGAAAAGTATATTTCTACTCAAAAGGAAATACTTCCTGAAGTACAAGAATGTATTGATTTTATTCGTTTATCGAAAAGAGGAATTTATAGAGGATAAATTTTTAACAGAATTTTCTCTATAATAGGATTGAAGTATGAATATTCCATCTTTGGAAAATCTTACAAATATTGTTACTAAAAACGAAGATGTTAATACTCGGTATAATGTCTTCTATAGAAAGATAATTGCAACGGCTATATTACTTGCGAGTGATTGGTTAGCTCTTACCTTTTGTATGGCTATTGCATTTTTAGGTACTTCTGTAATAGGAATTGGTTCTTCAATTTCTATACAATTATTTGTCTCGTATTTAGTATTGGCAATTTTCATTGTCCCAATTGTGTATCTTATTGCTGGACTACACCCTGGATTTGGACTTGGAGTTGTTGAAGAACTTCGTATTTGTTCCTATAGTACTACAATATCCTTCCTGATTTTAGCCGGTATTAGTTATCTAACCCAAAGCAATATCGATATTTCACGATCTTTATTTATATTTTCTTGGATTATTTCTCTCCCCATTATCCCAGTTGCACGTAATACGATTCGTAAAATTTGCGGAAATTTTTCTTGGTGGGGAATTCCTGTTTTAGTTGTCGGTGATGGTTCTATTGGGGAAATTGCTGTTGAATCACTTCTTAGAAACAAACAGTTAGGTTTACGTCCAATTGTTGTTATTGACAATAATCCGAATAATTGGGGTTATAGTAACAATATCCCAGTTGTAGGTGGATATGAAAATGCCCAGATTATCTGTCAAAAATTGTCTATTGATTTTGTAATTATAGCTGTTCCAGCCGTAGGTAGAGAAGAATTTCATGAAGTACTTGATTCTTTCAATCAAATATTTAATAGAATTTTAGTGATGCCCGATTTGCAAGGCGATTCGAATGTTTGGGTTGCAACAAGAAACTTACAAGCAATTTATCGTTTTGACCAGCATTATAGACTTTTACGAAATTATTCAGTAATCAAAAAACGATTCTTTGATATTCTCTTCGGATCCATACTGTTTATACTTTCACTACCAATAATTGCCATTTGTTCGATTCTAATCCGCTTAGAATCTAAAGGTGCTGCAATTTATAAAACATTCAGATTTGGTAGAAAACAAGTAGAATTTGAGATGTTTAAACTTAGAACAATGTATGATAATGCTGAAGAACAATTAGATTCATTGTTATTAGATCCAGAAGTTCGAAAGGAGTTTGAACTCTTTCAAAAAATCCAAAACGACCCCAGAGTTACGAAGGTTGGAAGATTCCTACGTAAATATAATATTGACGAAATCCCACAATTTTGGAATGTTATAAAAGGAGAGTTGTCAGTTGTTGGTCCACGTCCATACTTGGTTCGAGAACATTCTATAATGGAAGGTTTAGATGATATTATATTAAAAGCGAAACCAGGCGTAACCGGACTATGGCAAGTAAACGATAAAGCCAATACTACTTTTGAAGAACGCTTGAAAATAGATTGTTATTATGTCAAAAACTGGTCGTTTTTCTTAGATTTATATATCCTTTTGAGAACTATTCTTGTTGTTCTTCAAGGTGAGCGAAATATCAAACCCATAGAATTAGATGATTCCATATTATAAAAGTATATTTTGTGTATTTATTCTCAGTAGTTTTTATAGTTTTCAGTTAAATTCACAAACCTTCCGAACTTTTGACCCCTTACGTGCTGGAGTATTCGAACAAAGAGTTGGAGCCGTGCATCAAACGAACGTAAAGAAACTCCGTTTGGATATTGGAGCAACCACAGATCTGTTTCACTTTAAACTTGATTCTGTTTCCAACCTTTCAATAGGTTCTGATTTTTTTACATATACTCGTTTGCGAAGTGAAGAAAATTTTAAGTTTCCAGCAGAAACTTCTGATTATTTCTTTGGAGGAAATGTTTCTTATGCTAAAAATATTGATTCACAATATAACCTCTATGGCCGTTTACGAATTTCACATATCTCATCACACTTAGTAGATGGATATTCCGATAATTCAGTTTTCAAACAAGCTCCATTTGTCTATAGTAGAGAATTTGTAGAATTTATTATGGCAGTAACATCAGATAACGGAATACGGGCATACGCTGGTTTCACTGCAGTTTGGAACGCAATTCCTCAAACATCCTCTCGCTTTATACCTCAAATTGGATTAGAATATACGTATAATTTTACCGATTGGTTTGCATTTGTTTCAGGAGTTGATGCAAGAATTGTAAGTAGCTCTCCTGCAGTTTCTCTTCAAGCAGGGTTGCAAATTCTCAATAAGGATAAAAAAGGTTTGCTCTTATCTATTTATAATTATGATGGTAATTCGGTACATGGTATGTTCTATAATCAAAAAGATGCTTACGGTGGCATTGGTTTTCAAATACTTTTTTAAGTAGAATAACTATATAATTATTTCTATGAACAACGACCAATATCGTACAATTATAACATTGCCAAACATAGGCTTCATTGGTGGTATTTTAGGATTTATATTCTTCTATGTGTTTCAACCTCCAAGTTGGTATACAATTGCATTTCAAAATTTGTACAGTCTATCTCCTAGTGATGCATTGCTTGCATCAGTAAATTCAATGAAAGCAATTTCAATAGTTTGGTTAGTAATTGCACTTTGGCTCACTGAAGCACTTCCTTTACCTATTACAGCACTTTTACCAGCAATTTTTTCACCTTTTTTGTCGTTGTTACAAGTCAAAAACGGAGTTGTTCAAGAATTACCACTTTCAGCAATATTAAGCAATTACACATCTACGATTGTATTCCTTTTTTTAGGTGGATTTATAATAGCTCAAGCACTTACAAAACATTCTGTAGAACAACGATGGGCATCGTGGTTGCTATCAAAAAAACAATTTGCGAAATCACCTCAAAGAATTATACTCGGATTAATGCTCATTTCTGCTTTTATTTCAATGTGGGTAAACAATACTGCTACATCTGCTATGTTAATTCCGGTTGCTATAGGAATTGCTACTCGCATTAAAGACAATGCTCAAAACGCACTATCTTCACATACCGAAAACTTTATGATTGTTGGTGTTTTGGCAGTAGCATGGTCAGCATCAATTGGCGGAATAGGGACCCTTGTTGGATCTGCTCCAAATGGAATTGCAGTCGGAAATCTTAAACAAGCAACAGGGATTGTTATTTCTTTTTCTGACTGGGTTTTGTATGGGTTACCAATA
>JBDNFX010000117.1:0-6364 GCA_041689575.1 Kapaibacterium sp. (SeqCode) | reverse complement strand
CAATCTATCTCCTTATACTGTTTCAATCATTGCTTGTAATTGTTCAACGGTTAACCATTCAGAATTTGTATCGCTTGCATACCGGAAATCTTCACCAACTTGTTTTAACAGTAACGTTGGTTCCAATTTTGAAATGGTGTTTTGATCCGCAACAACAAAACTATCTCCTATATCGAAAGCATTTCTTGCTTCATCTTCCGAAAGTAACATTTCGTGTAGTTTTTCACCAGGTCTAATCCCAACAATTATCCGATCGCAATTTGGCGCAATTGCTGTTGCTAAATCTACAATCTTCATGCTTGGTATTTTAGGAATAAATATTTCACCTCCAACCATTGTTTGTAAAGATTGAAGAACAAATTGTACTCCTTGGTCGAGCGTGATCCAAAAACGGGTCATTCGTTCATCAGTAATTGGTATTGACCCTGTTTCTTTCATCTTTTGAAAAAATGGGACAACACTTCCACGGCTCCCAACTACATTACCATATCGAACAACACTAAATTTTGTTTTTTTTGACCCAGAATACGCATTACCCGCAACGAATAATTTATCGGAACAAAGTTTGGTTGCTCCGTACAAATTTATTGGGTTTACCGCTTTATCTGTTGAAAGAGCAATAACACTTTCAACTCCACAATCTATTGCTGCATCAACAATATTCGCTGCTCCTATAACATTAGTTTTAATAGTTTCTAAGGGGTTATATTCAGCTGCAGGAACTAGTTTCATAGCAGCTGAATGAATTACTATATCTACTTCAGAAAAAGCTCGTAGTAACCGTTCCTTGTCACGAACATCGCCTAAAAAATATCGTAAAGATGGATGAAGATTTTTTGGAAAATCATTCTGCATTTCAAACTGTTTCAGCTCGTCTCTACTAAAAATAATTACCTTATTAGGGGTATATTTTTGTAGTATGGTTTTGGTTAATCGTTTACCAAAGGAGCCAGTTCCACCAGTAATAAGTATATTTTTCCCGTCAATCATTATTCTGTCTTTTCAATTTAGAAACGAAAAATACGCATCTCAAAGTACAAATATAGAATGTTTCATTGAAATTATTCAATTGATTGCGAAAACTTATAGTTCTTCGTTCTAATTCTTACTGTTTTAGAATTGTAGTTCGGTCAATTTCTGTTGAAGAATTACACTGAAGTATATACATTCCATTGACAAATAAATTCATTGGAATACTAATTACTTTGGTAGTTTTATCTTGTAACGAATATGTAAACTCAGAAGCATACAGTTCTATACCTTCCAAAGAAAACAATCGAATTGTATAATCACCAACCTCCTTGCATTCAACAAATACATCTACTTTTTCTTGAACGATTGTAGAATTTACAGTCATTGAAAAGGTCTTCGTAAGTGAACGAAGTAATCTTGTACCACCTTCAAAACAAAGTTCACTTAACTGAAGTGAACCATTTTTAACTTCTATAGAATCAATATAGTTTACTTCATTGTCAATCCAAAATTGATTAGAAATTGTTAAGGCATTTGTTTGATTTGAACCTAACAATACATCTCCACGAATTGGAATAGTGTAGGTAGTTCCGAATTTCATTACTTGTTGTGATTCAACCATAACTCCAGATAGTATTGGATTTGAAAGTACTGTAAAATTTCCATTCCTATCTTCAAATGGTGCAAAACATTGCCCTCCTATTTCTACTGTAAATGACAATTTTGAAAATGGGACTGAAAACACTGGCGAAAGTTCAATGGTAATTGGTAACGTTACATTCCGTTCAAACACAGAAAGTGTTGTATCGGGAAGTGATATTCTTGTTATAAAACGACCTCTCCCAAATCCATTTATTGGCACATACACAATTTGCGGACAAGGGGAAAGAATAGTTATTTCTAAAGAATCTGTATATTCGATTTGTCGTAATGGAAAAAAACGAATTTCATATTGTTTAGAATCATTTGGTAACAATTGAAAAGATTGACCTTGATTAGATGTAGAAAATCCTTGATCCATACTATGCAAAAGTGTGGCTGAAAATTCAAAAGGATCAAATCCATTGTTTTGAATTGTAATAGTTTGAAACTTTTCATTTACTATGTCAACGGAATCAAATGCTATATAAGTTTCGTTTTCAATGACAAGAGAATATATTTTTACAAAAATTGTATCGGAATACAGTATGCAACCATCAATATTTACAACCTTAACAAAGTATTTACCTGGCGTTGTTACCGATATTGAAGAAGATGAATCGTTTGTATTCCAAAGGTATGAAGTAAATTTATTTGAATTTTCTATTCCAATTGTTACTGAACTATCTGAACAGATAACAACAGAATCTGTAGTTGAAAATTGTGGCAATTCGTAAGGAAGAATTGAAACGAATATTGTGTCACTAAAGTTGTAACAACCAAATTCATTTTTTACGGTAACAAAATAAACTCCTTCTTTAGAAACAGTTATACTTTGGGTAGTATCACCAGTATTCCATAAATATTCCAAGGTTGAATCAACTATAGAAATTGTAACTGAATCATTTATACACAAAATAGGGCTTTTTGTTAACTGCAATTGATTGTTCGGAAGTTGATTCGCAACAATAGTAAATTCTAATGAATCGACACAATCGTAATCATAATTATAAATCGCTTTAAAAGTAGTTGTTGAGTCTATTCGGACAGTATATCGTAAAAAAGATTGTTCCAATACTATTTGATTTGATACATAGAGTTTTAAATCGTTTATAAGATTATCTGAAAAAAGTATATCTGTTAAATTTTCAATACAAATCGAATCTGGGACTGTTTGATTTAACGACAAAGGAACTGTTCGACGAACTTTCAACTGAGAATTTATTCCGCTTTGTAATTGAAGTCCTTTTTCGCCATTTTTACCTTTATGTACTTCATTTGCTAAGTTATCTACACCAGCAATCCCTCCAGAACCACCTTGAGTATTTATACTTAACATTACATTAGAAGTATCGTTAGTTATTACTACTCCTCCTGAGGAACCACCACCAGCACCATGCTGGGTGTACCGTAAAGTTGAGCCCTTTCCACCAATACTATTTACTTGTAGTTTGTTTGTAATATTTTCTGCATAAAGGACGATAGACCCTCCTGCTCCACCACCACCGCCGCCATCGTTTCCACCTATTCGAGCTGTTTGTCCGTTTGCAGAAATACTTGAGCTAGTTGAACAAAAAATTGTTGTAGCTTTTACAATCACTATGCCCCCGCCAGCTCCTCCTTTGGTAGAAAGTCTATTATTTTGTTGTCCACCACCACCACCACCACCCAAGAATATTCTTTGAGGTTCTAATGGATTGAGCATACCAATACCACCAAAACCACCATTTAAAAGTGTTGTGCTACAAAGTTCACTATATTGTCTTCCTCCTTTCCCACCATTTGTTTTGTTCGATCCACCACCACCACCAGAATTATGAGCAGCACCAGCTCCGCCAGCATTTGCCATTGCTCCAATTCCTGACATATGATTTGGATCTGGGTCAGTAATTCCATATCCTTTTTGACCACTAATACCTCTGTTCTTAGCAGGTAACCCTAAAAATGCAACATTACAAGAATCTCGAAATGTAGAAGAGTCTCCTCCAAAAAAACCTTTTTCATCAACCGTAATTTTACCATTGAGAAAAATCGTATCAGCAAAGAGTACTACAACTCCACCAAGATTATTTAAATTCCATGGGGCTGCTGTAACAGAATCTTGTATAGTTACACAAGTATACTGTTTAATAGGTATTAGTTGTAACGATAGGTCAGAATTTAGAAAATCATTTGAGAATACGTTTTTACACTCTATCGTATCGCCACGAATAGAACGAACTGAATTTACTTCATACCAGCCAGCTCCATTCACATCTAGAATATTACCGTAATTTGCAATTGAAGTGTCCGCCACTGCACCTTGCATTTGTATTAGTACAAAACTTTGTCCAACCGAAAGATGACTAATTGCTTGAGGCAAGAACAACGTTCCATTACAAAGTGATAGTAGCCTTGTTTTGTGATACGTATTTATAACGCCACTCAATGTATCGCATTGAGCCGTATATAATTCTGTTGTCAATATAGATATTGAAACTAGAAATAAAATTATGAATTTTAGCATGTAAAGTTGTTTCATCCTACTAAAATAATAAAAGCGTTGCAAATAAATGCAACGCTTTGAAAATATTTTCTATTTTGAATATTTAAAAAGAAGGAAAGGCAAAAACATCAGTACATTTTTCTACTACTTCTGGATACGCTAAAGTAAAGAAAGAATTTAGTGCAGCGATACATTGGTTAGCTTCTTCAAGCATTCCAACGTGACCAACATCTTTTAGAAATGTAACATTACAATTAGTAATTTCTGGAATTAAATCTAACATTCTTTTAACGGGAATGATTGAATCAATTCCACCTAGAATAAATTGAACAGGAATTTCTGTATTTACAAGTATTGCTGTTGAATCTTCGCGTTGAGAAATTGCTGAAATTGTAGTTGCTAAACCCATAGCATCAATTTGATTCATCATTGCATATAATTTTGATGCACAAATAGGATGTTTTACTTGATGTTGTAAAGGAAGTACTTTTTGAGACAACTTTTCAACTACGTCTGCTTTTTTACCATTTAATAAATCTTGAACTGAACTCATTCTTTTAGAACGAATTTCGTCTGAATCAGCAAATGGTTGAGAATGGAAAAGTGAAATACCCGAAACGATAGAAGGAAAAGATTTTAATAGTTCTAAACCTACATACCCACCCATCGAATGTCCAACAACTGCAACTTCATCTACTGCTAACTCTTGCAACAATGTATAAACTTGATACGCATAATCTTGAAGCTGTTTTGTAGATGAATAGGTATACTTTTGTTTAGGAGTATGACCAAAGAGATCTACCGCTATTACTCGGTATTCTAAAGAGAAATGTTCTACGAACTCTGTCCATATAGAAATATTTTCTGCTAAACCGTGTAAAAAAAGAACTGCTGGTCCTGAACCAGAATCAACATATCGAAAACCATTTTTATGATGCACAATGTCCATCGGATTAAATCCAAAGTTTGAAATAATATCGATTCTCTCGCAATAACTGTGCCTTAATACATTTTTTATCCTTTTTGATGATAATATTATACAAGAGTAGATATTATATGTATTTTTAATTACTTTGCATTAATAACATTATTTTAATTCGATTGTTTGATTTTGTCTTCATTTATGGCATTGTCAGTCTTTTTTTAGATATAATACTTGATTTTTGAATCAAAATGTTTGATTGTCTGTCTTTAAAATATTATTTTGAGATTGGAATAACTGATACTTTAAAAAGTAATTATTCTAGTGTTTTTGTTTCTTGTTATTTTCGAAGTTCGAAAGTGGACAACTTTCTACATCATAGTGTCAGTTTTTTGACACACAATTTACAATTTACAACGTAAAACATCCGTAAATGTATGCATGATTCAGCTCGAAAAGACAAAATTATTAATCTATCCAATATATTAGTTTCACCAACAAATTTTGATACTGTTCAAGATGGATTGAAAGAACCTGTTTCCAATATTCAATTTGAAGAGTTTTCTCATCTACAAACTACTATAGAAAGTTTGTTAAACAAAATTTCACAATTAGAAAATGAAAAGAAGGAACTTCTTTCTTTTACAATGCATGATTTAAAAAATCCTTTATCAATCATTACAATGATTGGGAAAATTCTTTTATCAGAAAACAAACTAAACCAAGATGAAATTAAAGAATTTGGGAAGGATATAGTTCAAAGTTCTGAACGTATGTTCCAAATAATTCAACATTTTACAAACTTGTATTCTCTTGAACAAGGCTACATCAATATTGACTATCAACATTTCCCAGCGTCTTCAATTTTTGATACGGTAATTGAGGAAAACTTAGGCGATGCTTCTACTAAGAACATAGAAATTCAACCATTATATACAAACAAAGAAAAATGTTTTTGTATTGCAGATTTCAATCTAGCACTACAAATTTTTGATAGTATTTTTTCTAATGCCATTATATTTTCACCAATTGGTTCAAGAATACAATGTTCCATTGAAGTATATGAAAATATGGTGTGTTTCAAAATCACTGACAATGGACCTGGTATTTCAGAACTTGATCAAACGAAACTATTCACAAAATTTACGAAACTTAGTGCCAAACCAACAGGAAACGAACATACCTCTGGTTTAGGATTATATATTGCGAAACAATTAGCAGAATCAATGAATGGCTCCATTGAATGTGAAAGCGATATTGGAGTTGGATCTACTTTTACACTCAAATTACCCAAAAGCACCGAACATTATCAATAAAATAAAATCTTTGGAAGGGCGAAAAATCTT
>JBDNFX010000116.1:0-3723 GCA_041689575.1 Kapaibacterium sp. (SeqCode) | reverse complement strand
TTTCATAGTTCATACTCATTGGAGAAAAGTAATGATTTTCACTAAACAACCAATGCGCTGATTGTACCGCTTGAACTACTGTTCGTTCATTGGGTTTTATTTCTGAACGGAACAATACTGACAAATCATATACTTGTCTGGTACAGCGACGTAGGTGTGATTCTGCTTGAATATGAAATAGAATATTTTCGTCAATCAGCAGATTATAGAAATCTTGAACAGAGGTTTCGTCCATTACCATATAGTCAGGCAAAAGCTCAATCAACTCTCCATTTCGGATTGCTGTTTGAAACGTATAAAATATTAAATATACTTGTTTTGGAGCTAAGTCTAAAATATCGTTGTGTGTGTGTGCAAAAAACATACAACGTTCGAATGTCAGTTTTTCAAGTAATGCTTCATCTATTCCAGTTCGGTACGGGTAGTGAGTATGCGAACGTAGTTTTTCTAAAAACGAATCAAAATCATTCTCTTTTTCAGTGAGATATTCTCGAACTTGCAGATCTACAAATTGGGAAAAATGCTCGATATACGTATTTTTATCCTTAGTTCGCAAAACTGAAGAATCTTGTATTTCTTCGTCTATAAACGGTGATTCTACCGTCATCACTCTTGCCCTGCCATCGTTAAAACCATAATCATACGCATACGAATGCACAGTTTTTTCAAGATTATTTTTAGAATTTTTTAACTGAATATAATTATTGATTTTATCAGATTCAACCGTTTTTACAACAAAACGAACTGGCTGTTCAACCCCTTTTGCATCTATGTACAAATGCGAAAAAGATTCTTGAGAACCATCAGTAAATCCTTCAGGATCTAAAGGGATATTATTTATATGGAAGGCGACTTTTTTTTCCAAAATAGTTTCAGGGAAAAACTGCAAAAGTGCAATACCAAGAGAACCCGGTAAAAAATCTTCAGTAATTTTCCGTTTATCGGATTTCGTTAATTCTTCTAATTTCCAAGGTTTAGATATAGTAATTTGGAAATAACTACGCTGTTCAACGCTCTTTTCAACAGTTACTTCTGTTGAAAAATTTTCTAATATGTCTGCTTCAACTAATTGTTCATACGTTAGTGAAAACCGAGAAGTTAAAAATTCCATAGCTGCTTCATCGTACGAAGAAGTCTCAATGGAAAGTTCTGTTCCAATTTGGAAACAAGAGAACCTTCCAACCCCGTGTTTCCCACGGATTTGAGTTGCTATTCGGAATAAGGATTTTTCTAAATTGGAATATTGAACTCCAACACCATCGTCCAAAATAGTTAAAGAATGTAGTCGAGCATTGAGACTAAGGTGTTCATCGTCCTCAATTTCAAGGTCTAAATAAATATTCTTTGCATCAGATTCAAGAGAGTTTTTGATGAGTTCACATAAGGCTAAAAAACTTGAGCCTGAACGAGGTAATGTTTTAGTTAATAGCGTATGGTTCGTTGCGAATTTGAGAAATGTAGATGGCATATTGTTGGTCCGTTGGAATGATTTGCCACAAAAATACAAATTTAAAGAAAGAACATTCCAACTTTGTAAATACTTTTTATAAATATTTATGAACTACCATTGAAATCAATTTTAGCAAACTTGGAAATTGTAACTCAAAGAACGAAAATCAATAAAAATAAAAGACGTTGAAAACCGTTTGAGGAATTCTATTTTGTGATAAAATACACTACTTATTTTGGGGTACCCACCAATGCCAACTTACGATTATTTCTGCACGACTTGCGGAAAAACATTCGAACATTTTCAGTCTATTAAATCCGACGCATTAACAGTGTGCGAAATATCAGTTTGTGAACAAAATGAAAAAGGCAAAGGTATCGTTCAACGCAAAATTTCAAGTGGTTCAGGATTAGTTTTTAATGGTACTGGATTCTACCTTACGGATTACGTTCATAACAAAGAAAAATCTGCACCTTCAAAACCAACCACAAAAACGTCTACAGATACATCTACTTCGGCTACTCCAAATCCGTCTTCTACACCAACTGATTCGAAATCGAGTACAAAATGATGTTTTCGAATGAAGAAGAAACAAAAAATCAAAAATCATATTTGGAATTGTTAAATCCTGAACAGCGCAAAGCCGTTGTAACAACCGATGGACCGGTTCTTATAATAGCAGGTGCTGGAAGTGGAAAAACTAGGGTATTAGCCTTTAGAGTTGCTCATTTAATTTTTGAAGGGATACCGCCAAGAACTATTCTTGCTTTAACATTTACAAATAAAGCAGCTTCGGAAATGAAAGAAAGAATTTCGTCTATTGTTGGAGAAGGAAGTTCTTCAATGGTTTGGGCAGGAACATTTCATTCTATCTTTGCAAGGTTACTTCGCCAAGTTGCAACTACTTTAGGGTATACTTCTGCGTTTTCAATTTATGATACTGAAGATTCTACTTCCCTTTTACGAAAAATTCTTATCGATTTACAAATCGACCCAAAACAGTTTTCTCCAAAATCGTTTTTAAATAGTATTTCAAAAGCAAAAAATGATTTAAAAACTTGGCAAGATTACACCGACGACAACACCAAATATATGAAACAGTTTATTGGTGTTTATAAGGAATACGAACAACGTCTTCGTGCTTATAATGCAATGGACTTTGATGACATACTTTTGAATATGATTCGGATTTTGGAGTTTTCTCCGCAATCGTTGAATTTTATGCAAAAGAAATTTCAATATATTTTAATTGATGAATATCAAGACACAAACAAAAGTCAATATGTTGCAACAAAACTCTTAGCAGAAATTCACAAAAATATCTGCGTTGTTGGTGATGACGCACAATCTATCTATGCATGGCGTGGTGCGGATATAAAAAACATTTTAGATTTTCAAAAAGATTACCCTGATGCTTTAGCTGTTCGGTTAGAACAAAATTACCGTTCAACAAAAACAATTCTTAAAGCTGCAAATGCTGTAATTGAAAACAATACGCAACAGTTAAAAAAGGAATTGTTTACCGAAAATGCTGAAGGTGCTGCAATTACCCTTATTGAAACTCAAACGGACAGACAAGAAGCTGAGCGAATTTGTCAAAGAATTCTCGTTGATACTTCTACACGTGGCGATCTCCAATTACGGGATATTGCAATTCTTTATAGAACGAATGCACAATCACAAATCTTAGAAGATACCTTACGTAAAAACAATGTAAAGTATACCATAATAGGTGGACTTTCATTTTATAAACGGAAAGAAATTAAGGATGTATTAGCATATTTAAAATTGTTGATTAACCCTTCTGATCACGAAAGTTTAAGCAGGGTTTGCGATTTAACACCAGGAATTGGCAAAACTTCCTTAATGAAGGTTGAAGTATATGCTCGAATGAACCACATTAACCTCATTGAAGCGTTTACTTTGGTAAATGATATAGATGGCATAACTAAAAAAGCAAGTGATTCTATGTTGCAACTTGCTACCATTGTTGAAAACAACAAATTCCAATTACAACATGAAGCTCACGCAGATGTAGCAATTACATATCTTGAACAAACTAATTATTTGAAATTGTATTCGAATACAGAAGATGAAGAATTGCAGGATAGACTTAGAAATATTGAAACCTTCATTGAAAATCTTCGTATCTATTTAGAGAATGAAAACAATGATCATTCTGAATCTTCGGAACAAAAGCCAACGATTCAAGAATATCTTCATCAAATGGCACTAATTTCTGATATTGATTCAGCTGATTTACAATCTGACCG
>JBDNFX010000115.1:0-8679 GCA_041689575.1 Kapaibacterium sp. (SeqCode) | reverse complement strand
GTCTTTCTTTGCTATTTTACAAATTCATTCTTTATATTTATCGTTTTGAGGTTATTATGAACAGATCTTCTACCTTCAGTACAAATGCCACAAAAGAGGCATTGGCAACAATTAGCACTCCGGCACTTATGCTGAGTTATTTTCTTCGAAAAATCAAATAGCAGCTGTTTTTTCAGTATTTATGAAAACTAACACAGATTCTGTAACTTCAGTGAATGATGAAATTAAATCAGAAGATTTTATAGTTAAGACTTCCGTTGAAAAAAATTCAATACTAGTTAGACTAAAGCTATCTTATAATACAATTTCATCATTAGTATTAGTATATCTATTAGGTAATGAAGTTTCAAGAACTGATGGAACTTCTTTGACTTCGCTTTTGATTGCAAATGTGCCTTCTGGTATGTGTTTATTAATAGTTAAAAATTCGAGCAATGTCTTTTATTCAATTCCTTTTGGGATAGTACGATGAGAAAATATTTGTTTATTCAATAAATAGTATATATTTCTATTTTTATTCTACTTACTAGTTGTACCGAATTATCCATTGTAGAGCCAAGTAAACCATTACAGGAGATTGTTCTGCAATTAGTGAAACTATTTTAGATTCTATACCAATACATTTGTTAGGACCTTTACACCTTGTAAAGTATCCTCATTCAGCATCGAAGGCTGGGACATATTTACTTTACTCTGATTTTACGAGTGAAGATGTTTATTTGTTAAATACTAAAACTGGAGTAAAAAACTATATTAATTTTCAATCGATGTTGCCGTCTAATATGAGGTATGAATTTTTTAAAAATGCTGTATTTTGTCCTTATGATGATGATATATTTATGGTTCATCTAAGTGTAAGTATAGATACTAATGGGAACAATCAAAACTTTACATTAGGATACCACATTTTCATCTATGAAGTAAAAAGTAATACACTTACATTGGTTACACCTTCGGTTACTGGAAAATTTGGAGTAAATTTGGTTTGAGGACTTGGATAAACAATTCTTCTAAAGAAAGTAATAATGTTTTTCTTGCTCCATTTGGAATTGTTAATTAGAATCAAATCTAATAATTTCATCATTTACTAATAGAAATATATTTACAGTTAGTTTGAATGGGAATGATTTTATTTTTGTTGAAAGATTTTATGATATTACTGGTATTGACCTTTATAACTATAAACTTAATAACATTGAATTAGGTATTGACCCAAATTATTGGACTTTGATACCAGAAGGGTTACATTTTTCTCAGGATGGGAAGTATTTAATGTTTACTACAAAAGTATCACAAATGAAGCCTTACATATGGGATCCTTTCGCCCTAACCCCATATAGACCAAAAGATACAATTCCTTATGCTCAAAAGAGGTTCTTGGAGACATTTATAGTAGATATTGATAAAACTATAAGTTCAGGTAAAATGGTATTACATAAAATTATACGGTATAGACGCAATCTGTGCTATACCGGAGTATTTTGGAATGCTCAGTTTTTAACTCCAACCTCTTATGTTATATCATATCGTTATAATAATTCAGAACTCTCTCAACTCCATGAGATTAGTATTGATTGAAAAATTCTCGGTCAAGTAACAAGGTAGATATACATCCAAAAAAAAAGCCCTCGATTGAGGGCTTTTTTTATACCTAGTCATTATGTTATTTGATTCTACCAATAACAATTGGGTTTTCGTCAACACATTGTGCCATAATAGCATCAACATTTGTTTCATCGGCAATGATAATCATTCCAATTCCAAGGTTAAAAGCAGCTCTCATTTCTTCATCGGAAATAGAACCTTCTTTTTGAATAATCTGGAAAATAGGGGGAATCCTCCAAGAGTTCCAATCAATTTCTAATTCCATTCCTTTTGGAACAACTCGTTTGGTATTTCCTACAATTCCACCACCAGTGATATGAGACAAAGCAGAAATTTGTTGTTTTACTAACAATGGTTTTATTGGTTCTAAATATGATCGATGTATAGAAAGCAATGCCGACCCAATTGAAGTACCCAATTCATCAAAATGTTGAAGAACGTCGTATTTAGGGAACAGAACATTCCGAGCTAAAGAATATCCATTGGTATGTAAACCAGTAGATGCTAAACCAATAAGAACATTCCCAGAAGAAATTCTATCTGGTCCCAAAATATTCTTTTTTTCTACAACACCAACAATAGTACCAGCAACATCATATTCACCAGCTGCATACATAGAAGGCATTTCAGCAGTTTCACCACCAATTAAAGCACAATTATTTTTTCTACAAGCGGTAACTAATCCTGAAATTACTTGTTCAGCAACCCCAACATTTAGCGAACCTGTCGCAAAATAATCGAGAAAATATTGCGGTTCAGCTCCACAAGCAAGAATATCATTCACGCAATGGTTTACTAAATCTTGACCAATAGTTGAATGGATATCCATTGCGAAAGCAACTTTTAATTTTGTTCCAACACCATCAGCAGAAGAAACTAAAATAGGATGTTCGTATTCTGGAAAACGTGCATCGAACATTGCTCCGAAAAAACCGATATCTTTTAAAACTTTAGGAGTGAAAGTCGATTTCACCATTGGTTTAATATTAGAAACTAATTGTTCGCCTGCTTCAATATCAACACCAGATGATTTATATGTATTCATTTTACTATAAAATTATTATCAAATTATGCTTTTGGAGCAAGCATTTCTTCTGGTTTAACATATTGGTCGAATTGTTCAGCTGTTAAAAGCCCTAACTCAATGGCAGCATTTTTTAAAGTAGTATTTTGTAAATGTGCAAATTTTGCAATT
Organism: Kapaibacterium sp. (SeqCode); assembly: GCA_041689575.1. Taxonomy (GTDB): domain Bacteria; phylum Bacteroidota; class Ignavibacteria; order Kapaibacteriales; family JAEUSM01; genus JAEUSM01. The sequence goes on along the minus strand of JBDNFX010000115.1, from coordinate 5,879 downwards.
TTAGCGGCATTATCATAACCAATATGTGGATTGAGTGCTGTAACTAACATTAAAGAATTTTCCATATAATAGTGCAATTTCTCACGAATTGGTTCGATTCCTTTTGCACAATGTTCGTTGAACATTTCCATTGTATCGGCTAATAAACGGACACTTTGTAAAAAATTATAAATCATAACAGGCTTATAAACATTTAACTCAAAATTTCCAGAAGAACCACCAATATTGATAGTTGTATCATTTCCAAAAACTTGTGTTGCCACCATTGTCATTGCTTCCGATTGCGTAGGGTTTACTTTCCCTGGCATAATGGAAGAACCCGGTTCATTTTCTGGAATAGAAAGTTCTCCAAATCCACAACGAGGTCCAGAAGCCATCCAACGAATATCGTTCGCAATTTTCATTAGCGAACCAGCAAGTGTTTTTAATGCACCGTGTGCAAACACGATAGCATCGTGAGCAGCTAAGGCTTCAAATTTATTAGGAGCGGAAACAAAAGGCAAGTTCGTAAGTTCAGAAATTTTCTTAGCTGTACGGATTGCAAATTCTGGATGTGTATTTAATCCTGTTCCAACGGCGGTTCCCCCTATGGCTAATTCGTAAATTCCCGGTAAGGTAGCCGTAATACGTTGTTCAGCCATTTCTAATTGTTGCACATACGCAGAAAATTCTTGTCCAAGTGTAATTGGAGTAGCATCCATTAAATGGGTTCTACCACTTTTGATAATTGTAGAATATTCTTGTGCCTTATCGGAAAATGTTTTCCGTAAAGATTGTAAACGAGGGAGTAAATAGTCTATGAGTTGTTTTGCCGCAGCAATGTGCATTGCAGTTGGAAACGTATCGTTCGAACTTTGTGATTTATTGACATCGTCATTTGGGTGTATAGGAGTTTTCGATCCCATAATGCCACCCTTTTTTTCAATTGCTCTGTTCGAAATCACTTCATTGACATTCATATTGGTTTGAGTTCCAGAACCAGTTTGCCAAATTGAAAGAGGAAAGTGATCGAATAAAGTACCAGCAATAACTTCGTCAGCAACTTCAGAAATAATTGTTGCTTTTTCTGTAGCAAGAACACCAAGATCGGCATTGACTAAAGCTGCAGATTTTTTTAAAAGGCCAAAAGCTTGAATAAGTTCATTTGGCATTTTTTCAATACCAATTGCAAAATGATGTAACGATCTTGCAGTTTGAGCGCCATAATAGGCAGTTGAAGGAACTGAAATTTCCCCCATTGAATCTTTTTCTATTCGAAAGGACATACTATTTAACTACCTTTAATTTAAAATAAACTTCTTCTGGAGAAAAAATTCCTGCAAAAAACCGTTCGTAGATTACAGGTTCAATATTCACAATTGCATTCATCCATTTTAAAACAGCAAAGTTAGAAACGTGGAAACGTTTTGTAAGAATTTCAAAACGAGCTTTTCCTTCGTAATTAGTTCTATGGGTTAATTTCCATTGTTCGTAAAACTTTAATTTTCTTTTGGTAATATCTTCGTAATTATCAAATGAACGAATTGAGAATGGAATCTTATGATCAGGTTCACCAAAATATTTTGTATTCAAAAAGAAAGGAACATAAACATTGATAATTCCACCTGGTTTTGTAATACGGTATAATTCCGTAACAGGTTTATGGAAATCGCCCAAATGTTCTAGAATGTGACTACAAAGAACTTCATCAAATTCATTATCTTCAAATGGATATGGATACGAGTTTAAATCGTGTAACATATTACCACCATAATCGACAATATCTAGGTTAGTATAACCGGGTAAAATGAAATTACCACACCCTACATTTAGTTTCTTAAATTCTGCCATTCGATTTTGTATTTCTTAATTGTTGAAAGTAGATTACAAAAATACAAAAAAAGGATCGTTTTAGAAAGTTTCAACTTGTATTTATAGTACAAAATTGAATTTATCTCACATTCCCTAACTAGAAAAGTGCTTGTACTATCGATAAAAAAGCATCTTAAATCTGTGAAAAATCCGATTGGAATAAGATTTTCATTATCACATATTTGAATTTCAATATATTTGTTTTTTACTTATTAGATATTGCACTATGAAATTATCGTTGTTTGTGTTGTTCCTTGTTGCATCTATTCAAATTTCAGCTTTTGCTCAAAAATATTACACACCCAAAAGTGGGTCAGCAGAACGAAAAGAAATTATGGATGCTTTGCGCCCAGAATTTGAAAAATATTTCGGAGTTCAACTGAAGTTTGTTGTAGATGAATTCAAGGTACTTTTTACATCAACAGGTTCGTTCGTTTGGATTACCTTTGAACCTTCAAATCCTAAAACGAATAAGTTGTATGATATATCTGAAACTATTTTGCGAGATAAATCTGAAGAATTTGATTCTGGTTTAAAAACGTATGCAATTCTTAAAAAGGTAAATAAAACTTGGAAAGTAGTTAATTATGTCTGTTCTCCTACAGATGTTCCTTGGGTTTGCTGGTGGAAAGAGTATTCATTTCCAAAAGAGATATTTACTAATACAGCACCTGATTGTTAAACGTATAATTTTATTCTAAAACAAATGACAAATTCTGAATTAGCAACCTCTATTTTTAGAGTGGCTCACTTAACAGGAGAATTCCTTTTACGTTCAGGAACTATTAGTAATGAATATTTCGACAAATACTTATTCGAAGCAGAACCAAAATTACTAAGGTCAATAGCAAAAGAATTTGCACTCATTATACCATCTGATACAGAAGTCTTAGCTGGTTTAGAAATGGGTGGAATTCCATTGGCAACTGCTTTGGGTTTAGAAACTGGATTGCCATTAGCGTTTGTCCGAAAAAAAGCTAAAGATTATGGAACTAAAAAAGTTTCTGAGGGTGCATCTGTAGAAGGTAAAAAAACACTCATTATTGAGGATGTAATTACCACTGCCGGTCAATTGTTATTAAGTGCAGCTGAACTTAGGTTGAATGGTGCAATAATTACTGATGCATTATGTGTGATTGATAGAGAATCCAATGGACCAGAACGATGTAGTGAAATTGGAATAAGATTGCATTCCTTGTTCACAATGACACAATTGAAAGCTTACAAATAAAACGAAAGCCTTTTCAAACATAAAAGGCTTTTTTTTGAACGAATGTTTTTCTTTAATCGTTACTAATTAAATGTTACGATTATTAGTGTTTTTGATAGTTTTCACACCATTATCTTTGATGTCTCAACAAGGAATTTTCATTGTTGATGCAATTTCATTGCCGTTTAGTTGCCCAGACTCTGGTGAAGTTGTACTTTCTGCGGAATTTTCTAATAGTTCCTTACCATTTTATTCTTCTTCAAGAAGAACTTCATTGTCAAAAGAATTTTATAGCATATATCAATTACAATTCGAAATTCGCGATTCACTTGGAGTTATTCGAAAAAGAATACAGTTTTCCGATACTTTAGAAGTAGCAACTAAAGAAGAAGCACTTTCAGATGATTTCAGAAATACAAAAAATTATCGTGTTATCTTGCAGAAAGGGTCATATACTATTTCGTCGATCTTGCAGGATGCCCAAGGTAAAATTTTGCAACGACAAGAAGTACGTTCACAAATGGTTCAATCACAAATGAATTTTGTAGGTACTCCTTCTACGAACTCCGATAAAGTGGAAGTTATCGATTTTTGGTCTTCACCAAGTATATCTTCTCCGTCATTTACTGAGAAAATTTCCGAATCTTTATACGCTCAAATTCCTTCTGGTGGAAAGTTGCCTTATTCGAATATAATCGTAATTGTAACTGCTCAATGTTCGTATCCAACTTCGAAACAAGAATACAAGTATACTATAGAACCATTAGGTAATAAGGCTCAATTAGAAAAACTTTGGTCTTGGAAATTACCACTTGTCGCTGGAACAGTTGAAGCTCAACGATTTGAATTAGTGTTCAACTATTCTCAATCGACAACGCCATTTTTTCAAAAAGTTGATATTTCTGTCCCAATGTTTAATTGTAAATCAAAAGTTCCGTCATTAATTCAAAGGAGAGGAATGATAGAATTTCCATTAAATTTATCGACGTTGTTGCCTGGAACATATCTTTTAACAATTTCTGCCGTTAACAGTACAGAAGAAGTAAGAAGATATTTTGAAGTTCAATGGATAGACCAAGCTCAATCACTAAAAAATTCCAAAAGTGCATTTTCTGCAATGTATCATTTATTGACCGATAAAGAATTTTATTCTTTAGAAGCAGCAACTGAATTCCAACGTTGGGAGTTTATACATAATTTTTGGAGAAAACTTGACCCAACACCAAACACTTCTTATAATGAAGCAATGATAGAATATTTTAGAAGAGCAGATATTGCTCGATTAAAATATCAAGGAATTAATCAAAAAGATGGTGTTTTAACTGATTTAGGAAAAATCTTAGTTTTGTACGGAGAACCAACTTCAATAGAAAATTCTAAGGATGAAAAATCGATAGAAACGATACGTTGGGTATTTCAAAATAAAGTTCAAAAGCAATTTGAATTTAAGAAAACAACAAATGGACTTTTTACTTTGCAAAAATATTCTAATTTGTCTGCAAAAAAATAGTACATAGTCCCATAAATTTTTGTAGATTTGCAATCTTCAAATTAAAAAAAAACCAAAATGTCCCTTCAAAATCAGCGTTTAATACTCTTTATTGACGATTTAGCCTCAAATCTGATGGCTGTCCAATTGATGTTAGAAACAGAAGATTTCATTGTTCAAACTGAGAGTAGTGGTCAAAAAGCCTTAGATTGGTTAGAAAGTTCACAACAAATACCATCGTTAATTCTTTTAGACGTAATGATGCCGGTACATTCAGGGTTTGAAATTTGTAGAATTTTAAAGAGTAACCCTCTCTACAAAAATATTCCCGTAATTTTTGTAACAGCAAAAATCACACAAAATGATATCTTAGAAGGATTTAATGCCGGTGGTGTTGATTATGTTACTAAACCTTTTAATAATTTAGAACTTTTAGCTCGAGTAAATAATCATATCGAGTTGTCTGAAAATAGAAAAAAATTAGAAGAACAAAATATTGAGTTAGAAGAAGCTAATAGAATTAAAACTGTTTTGTTTGAAGTTATAGCTCATGATGTTCGAAGCCCAATTAGTGGTTTTATGTCAATGACCGAAATGATGTACAAACAACCATCGCATTTTTCAATTGAAACAGTAAAGCAATTATCTTCAGAAATGTTTCAAAGTTCACAACGTTTGTATCAAATGGTAGAAAACCTACTTAATTGGGGAAAATTACAACTGAACGGATTTGAAATTATACCAGCTCAAATTAATGTTCGAAGTAAAATTATTGCAACTATTGAATTATTCAAAACTATAGCAATTAAGAAAAAAATTAAATTTTCAGTTTCTGTTACATCAATTTTAGAACTTCAAGCAGATGAAGAAATGTTTGCGACTATTTTGAGAAACATAGTTTTAAATGCATTAAAATATTCGAATGAATCTAGCACTATAACAATAATTGGCGGAAAAATCAATGATTCAACAGTTACAATTTCTGTTCGAGATGAAGGAATTGGGATGAGTGAAGAAGTGCAAGAGAATTTAAGGAAAAAAGTATTTGTTTCTAATAAATTAGAAACTACTCAAGATTTAGGAATGGGAATTGGGTTAAGTTTAATTCAGAATTTTATTGAACTTCATAATGGTAATTTTCAATTTACTTCTGAAAAAGACAAAGGAACTACCATTACATTTACCTTTCCAATTGAATTAAAACAATTAACTATAGCGGCTATTTAAATGTTCGATATCGGTGGCGGTGAACTTATACTTATTCTCTTTGCAGTTTTGCTGTTTTTTGGTCCAAAAAAAATACCAGAATTAGCGAAAACAGTAGGTAAT
>JBDNFX010000114.1:0-5354 GCA_041689575.1 Kapaibacterium sp. (SeqCode) | reverse complement strand
TGTTGACACCGTTGAAAATTGGGACTTCATTTGGAAGAAAAGAATTTCTTTATAAGTTAGCTGAACTTTATTACGAACGTAACGACTTTGAACTAGGTAGAGGTACGTATAGAGTGCGAGGTGATGTTATTGAAGTTATGCCTGCCTTTGAAGAAGAAAAAACTATTAGAATTGAGTTTTGGGGCGATGAAATTGAAAAAATTTCTATCGTTAAACAACCTGAAGGCAAAGTTATAGAAAATTGCGATCAAATAATTCTCTACCCTGCAAAAATATTTGTTACTACACGTCCTCAATTAGAAAAAGCTGTTGTTAAAATTAAAATTGAATTAGATGAACGACTAATTGAACTTCGTGAACAAGGGAAATTAGTAGAAGCTCAACGGTTAGAACAAAGAACTTTGTTCGATATTGAGATGATGAAAGAAGTTGGGTACTGCTCTGGAGTAGAAAATTATTCTATGCATTTAAGTGGAAGAAATTTTGGTGATACACCTTCGTGTTTAATGGGTTATTTTCCTGATGATTATTTGTTAATTCTCGACGAATCGCATATCACAGTTCCTCAAGTTCGTGGTATGTACAATGGAGATAAAGTTCGCAAAACAACCTTAGTTGAACATGGTTTTCGACTTCCTTCTGCTCGTGAAAACAGACCATTAATGTTCGAAGAATTTACGAAAATGACCAACCAAGTTATTTTTGTTTCGGCTACACCTGCAGATTATGAATTAGAACAAACGAATGGAGTTGTCGTTGAACAAATTATTCGTCCTACAGGGCTTTTAGATCCAGAAATATCAATTCGACCAGTCCATAACCAAATTGACGATCTATTAGCAGAAATTCGGAAAAGATCTCTCAAAAAAGAACGTGTGATTGTTACCACCTTAACCAAAAGAATGGCTGAGGATTTAACTGATTATCTTAAAAATTTGAATGTACAAGTTGCCTATATTCACTCAGATATTGATGCTTTAGAACGTGTGGAAATTATTCGAGACTTACGACTTGGAAAATACGATGTTCTCATTGGTGTAAACTTACTTCGTGAAGGTTTGGATATGCCTGAAGTGTCCTTAGTTGCCATTTTAGATGCTGATAAAGAAGGGTTTTTACGGTCGGAACGGTCGTTATTACAAACGGCAGGAAGAACTGCCCGAAATGTTGAAGGGTTAGTAATTCTGTATGCTGCGAAAATGACAAAATCGATGCAGAAATTGATTGATGTAACGAACCGACGCCGAAAAATTCAAATGGATTATAACACAAAACATAATATAAATCCTGTGACGATTTATAAATCTATTGAAGAAATTTTGAGTTCAACTTCTGTTGCAGATATGCAAGCAACTCGGCAGGGTAAGATTACAGATCATCAAAATGCTAAGATTCGTAATTCTGCAGAACCGTTAATTAAATATCTTACAGAAGAACAAAAAAAGGATGTTTTAGAACAATTGTTTGAAGAGATGAAAAAAGCTGCTCGAGACCTTGATTTCGAACGTGCTGCTGAGCTGCGTGACGAGATTTCCTTCATTTCCGATACTCCTATGAAGGGGACTCCATCTGCCAGAGCAAAACAACCCAAAAGGAATAGATAATGATTCTTGATTCTAATTATTCACATACTGATTGCACAAATCACCTTACATGCCCAATTGATATTACAAATCAATTAACTACAATTTCTGTAGAGTATTTTTCTTTCGATCAGAAAATTCATCAAGGTCAAATTACAGTCGATAAAGCCGTTGAAGAAGACGTTAAAAAGGTGTTTACTCTAATTTTAGAATTGAAGTTCCCAGTTTTTTCAGTACTCCCCATTCATCACTTCCAATGGGACGATATCCGTTCAATGGCAGCAAATAATTCTTCTGCTTTTAACTATAGAAAAATTGCTGGAACAAATACACTTTCCCTTCATTCGTTTGGTAGAGCGGTCGATATAAATCCTGTTCAAAATCCTTGGATAATTGCTAATGATATTCATCCACCCGGGGCAAAATATTCTCTATCGGAAGAAGGAACTTTGTTAAAAGATTCCCCAATAGTGCAACTATTTCTTGAACTCGGTTGGGAATGGGGTGGCGATTGGATTTCAATAAAAGATTATCATCATTTTCAAAAACCATTACTTTCTCAATGATACAATTCTTCGAACGTTTCGGAAGTCTCCTCATTAATTTCTTGAAGGAAATTGGTAATATTACGTTATTGTTGGTTAATGTTTTCCGATATATACCTCGATTATTCAGAGATAGAAAACTGATATTACAACAAATGAATATTGTTGGTGCAGATTCACTACCTTTGGTTATTCTTATTGGAGCATTTACTGGTGCAATTGCAGCACTTCAAGCTACGAATCTTTTCGCAAAATTCAACCTTATTGGTATTGCTCGCCCATTTATTGGTGGTTCAATTTCAACAGTTGTTCTTACCGAACTTACTCCTGTTTTAACTGCATTAGTAATTGCAGGACGTGTGGGTGGTGGTATTGCTGCTCAAATAGGGACAATGTCCGTTTCTGAACAACTTGATGCTCTTGAGATGATGGCAATTGACAAAAATCGCTATCTTGCGATGCCTCGTGTTGTGGCTGCTTTAACGATGATGCCTGTATTGGCTGTTTTCTCTAACGTCGTTGCATTAGCAGGTGCATTTGCTCTTACAAATATTAAATTCGATTTTTCTTCAGTTACCTTTTTTGAATCGGTACAACGATTCTTTTCTATGTCCGAAGTTTATACATCACTTTTCAAATCATCACTTTTTGGGGGAGTTACTGCTCTTATCGGTTGTCACGTTGGTTTTTCTACCTTTGGTGGAGCTGAAGGAGTTGGTCAATCAACTGTCCGTGCTTTTACCATCTCCGCAGCTTCTATTCTCATCATTGACGCCATCTTCGGAGCCATATTTAATTAATTGCAATTTTTCACCTACATATTTGTTTTTTTTATTTCGTTGTCGATAATTTACTTTATGATACGTCAAAAATTAGTTACTCAATCGAAATGATATAGGGTAAAGTTGCTTTATTCTTCACGAATGTTGGTATGTTTGAAACATTCTTTTACCTTCAAAACACCTACGAAAATCTTCAAATTTTCTTATTCTTAGTCAGTTTACTGTTGCTGACTTTCATTATTCAATGAGTTTTTAGTTGTACAAAAATTTTGGAATAATTCTATACCAGAAGGTAATACTAAAAAAGTATTTTTTAATACCAGAAGATTATACTTGTTTAACTATTCTACTCAAACACTTACAGAAATTACTCCATTAAAGTTCATAAACTATGGGTTGTCAAATCAGTTAAACCCTATAGTGTGGATAAATAAATCAACCAGAAATTCTGATTGGTTAGATTGTGGTAATGGCGGTGTATTACAACTTCAAACAGGAGGTGTTTCACCTACTGAAAAACTATTTTTTTCAGTTTTAACCAAAAGTAATGATGAGAGTTTAATTGTTGAAATTAATATTAATGACTCTAAGGTAACCTTAAATGATGTACCTATAGTTTCTTGGTAAAATAGTTCAGGTTTTTCAATAGATAAAGACAATAGATTTCTTTCATTTTTAAGTTATTCTACGAAAGATTCTATCAATACTTTTCAAAAATTTTGGAAATTGTTTATTATAGATGTTACAAAGTCAATAAATTCTAATAAAGTAGAATTGATTTAAAACAGGATCTATGTGCTTTTCAAACTCGAAGTTTAATTACTTTAAATTTTAAAAAATCGATTGTATTACCAATAAGTCTGTATATAATTCAAGAAAAATCTAACCTAAACGAAAGTGATTTCAATGGTAAAATCTTACTGCAATTAATTAATGAGTGAGGTATTAGTATTTCCACGTTTCGAATATGTAACGTTCTAAATGTTCTCGGTGTTCTGGGTGAGCGATAGAAATGAGTTCTTTTGCACGTTGCCTCATAGTTTTACCATAAAGGTTTGCAACTCCATACTCAGTTACAATGTAGTGAACGTGTGAACGAGTTGTAACAACACCAGCTCCAGGGAGAAGTTGAGCAGTAATTCTCGAAGTTCCCTTTGATGTTAAAGAAGGTAGTGCAATAATAGGTTTTCCACCTTTCGAAAGTGATGCACCTCGAATAAAATCCATTTGACCTCCAACACCTGAATAAATTTTTGTTCCTATAGAATCCGCACAAACCTGTCCAGTAATATCTACTTCAATAGCACTATTTATAGCGATAACTTTTGGATTTTGGCGTATAATTGCAGTATCGTTTACATAGCTAATATCCTTCATAGCTATGATTGGATTGTCATCGATATACGAATACAACTTTTTTGTACCCATAACAAACCCAGAAACAACTTTTCCAGGATCAATAACCTTTTCTTCATTTGTTACAACACCATTTTCAATAAGTGGAATTAACCCATCAGAAAACATTTCAGTATGAACGCCAAGTCGTTTATGAGAATGTAGTGAAGCAAGTACCGCATTAGGAATAGCGCCAATTCCCATCTGCAGAGTAGAACCATCTTCGATCATCTCAGCACAATATTTACCAATAGTTTGTTCTATGGAATTAGGCTCTGTAGGGAATACTTCAACTAAGGGAGTATCACAAAGAAAAGCTCTATCAATTTGATTGATGTGAATAAACCCATCTCCATGAGTACGTGGCATTTGTGGGTTAATTTGTGCTATAACAACTGTTGCTACTTCAATAGCTGCTATTGCAATATCAATGGAAACACCTAATGAACAATAGCCGTGTTTATCGGGTGGAGATACTTGAATAAGTGCAAAGTCTAAAGGTAAATAACCTGACCGAAACAGATCTGGTACTTCACTAAGGAAAACGGGAGTAAAGTCAGCATTTCCACTTTGAACTGCACTTCTGGTATTTGAACCTACAAAGAGACAATTTGTTCGAAATGTATTTGAATTTTCTGGAAAGGAATATTCAGCATACCCTTCAGTATGTAAATGTACTAATTCTACATTCGATAGTTCATTTTTTCTACCTACTAGAGCTTGTAACAAAGTTTGTGGAGCCGCTGCAACCGATTGCACAAAAACACGTGAATTAGAGTGTATGGTCGAAACAGCATCTAAAGCATCAAAAGCAAAAATTGGAGCGTTCATATATTCGTAACTTCTTTAAAAATGGATTCTAATCGTTCAAATAGTTCATCTAAAGTACTGGTATCAATATCGAGATGAAAAACAAAACGAATTAACGACGGTCCAAATTTAGAAACAAGTATAAATTCTTCTTTACAATGTTGTAAAAAAATATTTGCTAGTGAATCTGATGAAAATTTTAAAAGCACAATATTTGTTTGTGGGGTAGCAAACGTAAC
>JBDNFX010000113.1:0-2014 GCA_041689575.1 Kapaibacterium sp. (SeqCode) | reverse complement strand
TTCTAATAGTATCGTATCAAGAATATTGTTTTTTCTTTCATTTCTAAAAACAACTTTTAAAATTACGTATTTGGATTTATCTTCACTTAAAAGAGTTTTCGTTGAAAATCTGCGTATTACATTGGTGTTGCCATTTGGTACTAAGGCTAAACCATAGTTCTTTATTCTTTGAAGAGAATCACTTTGCATATCAAAGAATGTTGCAACTAATCCTTTGTTTATAGTTACTTTGAGTGCTGTAGAATCATTCGTAGTTGAAGTACCAGAAAAATTACCATATAAATTAGGTCCATAATAAGGCTGTTTACTAGGATCAACTATAGAATCCCAAGTTGTAAGATTAAACCAAAGATTATTGATTCTATAAACAGAAAAGTCCAATATGTTTGAATTCGTATCACCAAAAGTATATTTCTGAGGAGTCAATTCTAAAGTAGCTTCAATTATATCGCTTTCCTTTACATAATTTAGAGTATCGGGTATATTTGTAAAACGAATAAAAGTTATAGCAGTTACACCGTTAGCCTTTCCTAATAACAAACCACCCAAACGAAACAAACCAAATTGTTTCACTTCATTCGTTTGATTTACTATTAAACTGGTATCATTAGTAGATATAGATCGTAATGTAATGGTATCTAACCAAAACTCAGATCCAACTTCTGAAGGCTGATCATTGCAGGAATTAAGAAGGATTGAAAGGGATACAATTAAGAATGTAAGGAGATAATGTAATTTGTGACGTATCACTTTGAGTTTAATAGGTTTGAATAAAGAGTAAGGTATTCTTCAGCACATTTATTCCATTGAAACGATAAAGTCATTCCATTATTTATAATCGTACTCCAAACTTCAGTTTTTTTATACAATTTCAGTGCTTTGTCTAAAGCTTTTAAGAAGTCTTTTTTTGTATATTTTTTAAAGAGGAAACCTGAGCCAGTTCCTTCACTTTGAATAAATTCTTGAAATGTATCTTTAATTCCACCAGTTTGGAATGCAATTGGAACAGTTCCATACCCTAATGAATAGAGATGATTTAAACCACATGGTTCAACCAACGATAAATTTAAAAAAATATCAGAACCTGCTTCAATTTTATGAGCTAAAAGTTCATTAAATTCAAAAACACAAACTAATTGATTAGGGAATTTCTTCTCAATACTTTTTAACTGGGTTTTATATTTTTTCTCACCTTCACCCAAAATGACAACTTTTGAACCAGTTGCTAATATTTCTGGTAGAGAGTCAAGTAATAAATCAATGCCTTTTTCGGGAGAGAAGTGACGAATATAAGAAATTATTGGAACCTTTTCTTCATAAGGAATTTCTAAGATTGAACATAAATCAACTTTATTTTCTACCTTTTTTTTAATAGTTTTTTTGTCGTAATTATTATGCAAATATGGATCTTTTAATGGATTCCATACGTATGAATCAACCCCGTTGAGAATGCCAAAGAATTGTAACTTTTTTTCACTAATAATTGAATGCAACCCTAAAGTAGGTACACTGTTTTCTAATACTTCATTTTTGTAAGATTCACTAACAGTAGTAATTGAATCCGAATACTCAATACCCGCTTTTAACAAATTTGCTTTTCCATTGAAATGAATAGAATCTAGAACTTCTTTTGGTAATCCAAGATTTTCAAGAGATTTCATCTCGAATTCTTGCGAAGAAGAAAAATTGTGAATAGTAAGTACTGTTTTAGTCTTTTTAAATTCTTCTGGGTATAAAGTTCGTATCAACGCAGGTATTAAAGCAGTTGTCCAGTCATTACAATGAATAATATCTGGTATCCAGCCTAACAATAGACAAGATTGAATTATGGAATAAGTAAAAATTATAAAACGTTCAGCATTATCTTTATACGCTTTGTCAGTTTCTGGGTCTGAATACAATCCTCTTTTGAGTTCAAAATATGTTGGAAGTGTAGTGATATAGGTTTGAACTTTTGTTTTAGGATTAAATAAAGAAGAAGAGCTTACAGAAGCAATTTCTTTTTTATTTTCTA
>JBDNFX010000112.1:0-3757 GCA_041689575.1 Kapaibacterium sp. (SeqCode) | reverse complement strand
CGCTTTGGAAATAAAGAAATCTGTTACTGGGAAAGGACGAGCATCGAAAGAACAAGTTCAATATATGGTAAAATCTATGTTGTCCATTAAAGAATGCCCTTCCTTTTTCGATGCAACTGACGCCTTAGCTATTGCAATTTGTCACGGTTTAAAAAGTACTGCACCAGAATCTTCTTCTAGGAGTTGGAAAGAATTTTTAGTCCAAAACCCAGATAGAATAAAAAAATTTAAGACCTAATACATTCAATGAAATTAAAATCCTCTTTTCATACCTTGATTGATGTTATTGAAAACTCACCATTTGGAACACAATTGATTTCTTCACTGAAATCTTCTAAATCTGTTTCATTGAAAGGCATACAAGGATCTTTAAAATCAATTCTATTGTATTTTTTGTATAAGCATGCTAATCGCCAAATTGTTGTCCTTTGTGATTCTTATGAAATTGCAGATTCTATTTCTCATGACTGTTCTTTGTTTTCAACTGAACAACTTCCAAAAGCCTTTTTTACTTATCCAAAAAAACATACTATTAAAATTTCTTCCGATCTAGATGCTTCTACAATGATTGTTGCTGAAGCTCTTTCGGTATTATTGTCAGTTCATAATCCAATACTCTTTACTACACCAGAATCTTTTCAACAAACATTACCAGAAAAAAATGAAATTTCTTTAAAGAAAATTTCAATGAAAATTGGGGATTTGTATGAATTTGAAGAGTTTATCCAAACGTTGATGTTACAAGGTTTTAACAAATCAGATTATGTTCAACAACATGGCGATATTGCCGTTCGTGGTGGAATTATTGACATCTACCCATTAGATTGGGAAAACCCACTTCGAATTGAATTTTGGGATATTGAAGTTACCTCGATTCGTGAATTTGACCCAAGTTCCCAAAGGAGTATTCGCACACTTGAAGAAATAGAATTTTATGGGACAGTAAATCTCTATAAAGATTCTGAAGGAAAATTTTTACAATCGTATTTACAAGAAGATTGTATTTTCTTTTTAGATTCTTCAATTGAATCTGCTGCAAGTGATGAACGAACAGCAGAATTGTTAGACTGGGTTCAAGGGTATCAAACGTATTTTCTAAATTTCATAAAAGCTGAAAATACTGAAACAATTGTATTTCAATCGTCGAACCAACCCGATTTTGGAGTTTCGATGGAACAATGTACAAAACATATTGCTACTCTTTTAGCGGATCAATATAGTGTCTATATTTGTTCTGAAGGAGAAATACATACTTCTCGGTTTAAAGACCTTTTCAAAAGTACTTTTGTTTCGTTATTAGACAAACAAAACAACGATTCTATACTACTTGGATATGAAAGATACAGTTCAATTGAGTGGATGAATCATAGTACTTCGTTTGGTTTTACAATCCCATCACTTCGAATCGCTGTCTTTACTGAACATCAAGTCTTTAATAGACGGCGAGTAAGAGACCTTGCGATTAAGAAATCGAAAAGCAATTCACTTACTATTCGTGATTTAGAACTTTTACATCCCGGTGATTATGTTGTTCACGAAGATAAAGGTGTGGGTCAATTTGCAGGTTTAGTTGCAATCACCATTTCTGGTAACACACAAGAATCTGTTAAGCTGTTATATGCCGATGGCGATGTCTTATATGTTTCTTTAAACAATGTCTTTAAACTTTCTAAATATGCTTCTGAAGAAAGCGCTCAACCTAGGTTAACAAAATTAGGTAGTGCCGAATGGGAAAAGAAAAAGTCGAAAGCAAAAAAACGACTAAAAGACATTGCTAGAGAATTAATTGCTTTATATGCTGAACGTAAAAAACAAACAGGGTTCGCGTTTTCTATTGATTCGCAATGGCAAAAAGAATTTGAGGCATCTTTCCTTTACGAAGACACTCCTGACCAAGCTACGGCAACTTCTGAAGTGAAAGAAGATATGGAATCCACAACACCTATGGACAGGCTAATTTGTGGTGATGTTGGTTTTGGAAAAACTGAAATTGCTATACGAGCTGCGTTTAAAGCAACCCAAAGTAACAAACAAGTTGCTATTCTTGTTCCAACTACAATTTTGGCAGAACAACATTTTCAAACATTTCGAGATCGTTTACAACGTTACCCAGTTTCGGTTGAAGTATTATCAAGGTTTCGTACTAAACTAGAGCAAAAGAAAATTTTAGACCGCCTAACAAGAGGTGAAATTGATATTCTTATTGGTACGCATCGTATACTTAGTGCCGATGTTCAATTTAAAGACCTTGGCTTATTAGTTATCGACGAAGAACAACGTTTTGGAGTAGGTGCTAAAGAAAAGCTTCGCCAAATGCGTGCTTCAATCGATACCCTAACTTTAACTGCTACTCCTATTCCTCGGACGTTAAACTTCTCTTTAATGGGAGCCAGAGACTTAAGTATTATCCAAACTCCTCCGAGGAATAGACTTCCCATTGAAACAATTGTTACTCAATGGAACGATGATATTATTTTTTCTGCAGTGAAAAGGGAGTTAGAACGTAAAGGCCAAATCTTTTTTGTTTCTGACACAATTGATAGTCTTTACACACTTCAAGATCGCCTTATTACTTTAGATCCATTGATAAAAAGTGCGGTTGCTCACGGACAAATGTCAGCAACGGAATTAGAAAACATAATGGAACGCTTTTTAGAGCGAAAATATGATTGTTTAATTGCAACGAAAATCATAGAATCTGGTTTAGATATTCCTAATGCAAACACAATTTTTGTTCATAATGCTCAAAATTTTGGATTAGCAGAATTGTATCAAATGCGTGGACGTGTTGGGCGTTCAAATACTCAAGCTTATTCATATTTGTTAGTGCCTCCGGCTTCGATGTTAACCTCTATCGCAATACGGCGATTACAAGCCTTAGAAGAATTTACTGATTTAGGAAGTGGTTTCCAATTGTCACTGAGAGATTTAGAAATTCGCGGAGCTGGGAATTTATTAGGCGCCGAACAAAGTGGATATATTCTTGATATGGGATTTGAATTGTATCAAAAAATACTTGATGAAGCAGTAACTGAATTACGCCAAGAAGAATTTGCAACATTATTTTCTACACAGAAAAAGCTAACAAAACAAATGGCATTTCACGAGGAGTTGTCAATCGATCTCGAAGGTGATGCTCTATTACCAGAAAATTATGTCAAAGGAGATACAGAACGATTTGATTTTTACAAACGATTGTATCGATTACATAACTCAGAAGAAATTCAAGTTATTCGTAAGGAATTAGTCGATCGCTACGGTGCTTTACCTCCAGCAGCCGAGAACTTACTCTTTGCAGTAGAAGTTAGAATCAAAGCACTTCCATTAGGCTTTGTTCGATTAATGCAACGAGGAGATCGGATTGTGATAGAATTACCAGCGGATACAGATGAGTTTTTCTACGCTTCCCATTTTCCAAAATTATTAGTGGCTTTAGAATCAGTTCCAAAAACAAAACTTCTACAAAAAGGAAAAAAACTTCTTTTAGAATTCATTTTACCAGCAAAACAAAACTTACTTTCTATACTCAACACCTTAGATTCTAAAATAGTCTACGAATAAAAACAGGTCATCTACTACTGTAAACACCAAACTCAAACTTAGTATATTCCTTTTCAGCTTTTGTTTTTTGTATAAATAACGTCCCCCTCTCCACAAAGGTGAGAGGGTTCTTTTTTTAGAGAAAATATCCCCCCGCATCCATTTATTCCTATTTTGTGATTATAAAAGGTTTGGTTTCACGTTGTGAGAATGTTCG
>JBDNFX010000111.1:0-2520 GCA_041689575.1 Kapaibacterium sp. (SeqCode) | reverse complement strand
TTATACTCGGTTTTAAACTCGTCTCCCCAGTTAAAGTAGCTTTAATGTTAACTAATTTAGGATTAGCATTACTTGGGCGTGTTTCACCTCAAATGACTATTTTTGCTTTTAGTTATTCTCTTAAAATTCTAGTAGGTTTATTGGTTTTGATTGCAACGTTTGCTCTTTTTGTTCAAATGGTTTCAATAATGTTAAAATCGTTCCAAGACGATTTATGGAAAGTGATTATGTCTTTGCAGTTGGGCGGTAGTGTCTAATGGCAGAAAATAAAGATGGACAAGAAAAGACCGAATCCGCTACCCCGAAACGTCTCTCGGATGCAGCTCAAAAAGGACAAGTTGTTAAAAGTGTCGATGTTACTTCCGCTTCGTTATTACTTTTTGGTGGAATTCTTCTTTACCTATTTGGTGGGATAATAATATTAAAACTCCAAGAGTTTATGGCTCAAATATTCCGTAATATTGGGTATGTTAATTTAACTCCAAGTAATATTCAATATTATTACCAAGAATTGATCTATTCACTCGCTCTCATTTTAGTTCCGTTGTTAGTATTGATTTTTCTTCTTGCTTTTCTTACTGAAGTTGTTCAATTGGGAGGAATCAAGTTTGCTTCCAAAAAGTTTACGGAAGGTTTGAATTTTCAACGTATTTTTAATCCATTTAAAGGGATTAAAAATATACTTTTCAATTCCAGATCATTCTTTGAAGTTGGGAAAAACATTTTAAAAATTCTCGTCTTAGCTGGTGTAATCACTAGTATTTTTATCCCTAAAGTTGACGAAGTTTTAATATTGGTAGGAAAGCCCTTTTATCAATTAGGCGATTTTGTTGGGAATATTATATTTGAAACTTTTTGGAAAGTCGGTTTAGCTTATATACTTATTGGTATTTTGGATTTTAGCTTTCAACGCTATAAATTCAAGGAAGATATGAAAATGACGAAACAAGAAGTAAAGGAAGAAACCAAACAATCGGAAGGTGATCTTGAAGCTAAAGCTCGTCAAAAATCTATTGGGCGACAACGTCTTTTACGTATTTTGAGAGATCAAGTAAAAAATGCAACTGTTGTAATCACAAATCCAACCCACTATGCAATTGTCTTAGATTACAAGCAGGGAATTTCTTCTGCTCCTATAGTGGTAGCAAAAGGTGTAGATTTTATTGCTCTAAAAATTCGTGAAATGGCGGAAGAATTTTCTGTTCCAATTGTTGAAGACCCTCCCTTAGCACGAACTTTATACGAAACAGTAGATGAAGATGAAGAGATTCCGGAAAATCTTTTTAAAACAATTGCACAGATATTAGCGTACGTTTACAAGTTAAAAGGTAAAGCCTAAATTACAACTATTCGCTAAAAAACACGTATATTCGCCTATGGCGAACCAAGATATAACAGTAGCAACTCCGCAAAAAAATAACCAACGTCCTTCGAAACGACGGTACGATCCATCGTCATTGTGGGCTTTGTTGCAGAAAAATCCTGACTTATTAGTAGGGTTTGGGGTGATGTTTATTCTTGCACTTCTTATTATTCCTCTCCCAGGTTTCCTTCTCGATATTATATTAGCTGTAAATATTACACTTTCTGTGTTAATAATTATGGTTTCTATTTATATCAAATCTCCGTTAGATATTAGTTCTTTTCCAACAGTTTTACTGATGACAACGCTCTTACGATTAGGGCTTAATATTGCATCTACCAGGTTGATTTTAAGTCAAGGTCAGGCTGGTGATATTATTAAAGGATTTGGTACTTTCGTAGTCGGTGGAAATTATGTCGTCGGGGTGATCATATTTTTAGTATTAATCATTGTTAACTTTGTAGTTATCATCAAGGGATCTTCACGTATCGCAGAGGTCTCAGCACGATTCACTTTAGATGCTCTACCCGGTAAACAAATGAGCATCGATGCTGATTTGAACGCTGGGTTTATCGAAGAACAAGAAGCACGAAAACGACGAAAAAACTTGGGGAGAGAAGCTGAATTTTTTGGTGCTATGGACGGAGCCTCAAAATTTGTAAAAGGAGATGCCATTGCAGGGTTAATCATTACAGCAATCAATATTATTGGCGGTTTCACTATTGGTATTGCACAAAATGGAATGACGTTTCAAAACGCATTAAGCACCTATACTATTTTAACAATTGGTGATGGATTAGTCTCTCAAATCCCTGCATTACTTATTTCCGTTGCTGCTGGGTTAGTGGTAACAAGGTCTGCTTCTGGAGAAGCCTTAGAATCTGAATTAGGTACTCAATTTGGTCGAGAACCTCGAGCCTTGGCTATATCATCTGGTGCACTATTTTTGTTTGCCCTTATTCCTGGGTTTCCTATCATACCATTTGTATTGATGGGAAGTATTTCTGGTTCCATTGCGTTTTTCCGTTACCGAACAATAAACGAAGAAAAGCGACTCGCCATTATTCAAGAAATGCAAGCCTTACCACCATCAAATGAGTTAACCAACGAAGAACAACCCGTTGAAGATCTTCTATTTATTGACCCAATCGAAATTG
>JBDNFX010000110.1:0-3154 GCA_041689575.1 Kapaibacterium sp. (SeqCode) | reverse complement strand
GTAGAATGCGTAAATAACAAAGGATGTAAAAATACAAAGATTAAAAAGCGGATCTATTATTCCAGATTTAAAGTAAAGGTGTGGTAAAAAAGAAGCAACATATACCGATGACCAAAAAATTGCTACTTTTCTATCGTAAAATGTATTTCCAGTCCAAAAAAGTATGAGTATTGTTGCAATGCCAATAAGTGCGTTTGGTAACCTTGCTGAAAACTCGTTGATCCCGAAAACATTCATTGAAATGGCTTGTAACCAAATAAACAATGGTGGCTTTTCCCAAAAAGGAGCGTAATCAATATGAACTCGCAAATAATCGCCTGTTACTATCATTTCCCTTGCTGCTTCTGCAAAGTTTATTTCATCCCAATCGAATAGATGAACATTCCCTAAAAAAGGAATAAACAATACTGCACACGCAGTAAATATAGTAATTGCAAGTGTTGAAGTTTTAATGCGAACCATAGGAAAAAAACTTAATAGAATAAAGGAATTCTGCGAATAAACAACAAAAATACTATATCTTTGAAGAACAAACGAAAGAATCTGTAGAAAAGGGGATATTATGAATTGGTGGCAACAGTATAAACAGACTTCACAATTAACGGCAGAAGAATCTATTTCTTTTCTCCAATACCTCCGATTAGATTTGAATCTTCCCATAGAAATTCACCAAAAGGAATCACGTTCATTTCCTTCAATCATTGGAGACAAAAAGAAAG
This sequence comes from Kapaibacterium sp. (SeqCode), assembly GCA_041689575.1. GTDB lineage: Bacteria > Bacteroidota > Ignavibacteria > Kapaibacteriales > JAEUSM01 > JAEUSM01. The sequence continues at coordinate 2,435 of JBDNFX010000110.1, read as the reverse complement.
ACTTATTTTTAGAGTTATTGCCATCTGATGAGAATATTCAATGGTCAAACTTTTATCTGTTACAAACAGCAGATAGAATCTCCACTAATACTTCCGAGATTTTCGAAATACATCAAGAATCATTCGATTCTGGAATTCGTTTTTCAGATGAATTAGTCAATCTCAATACTCAAAATGTATTCTGTATTGCCGATTTACCTACAAATCAAATACTTTCTTTTGGTATTGGAGCTTCAAAAGTATGTGAGCCATTGTTTGGATTCGACTCCCTGCCTCATCAATTGGGTGTTTGTCCATCTGAATTGTTGTTATCAATGATATTTCAATGGAAAAATGAATTTCAGCAACAGCCATATTTCAGAATACCATTGTTGTTATTAGATTCAAACCGTTTAACAAAATACGAAGATTCTGCTATTGAATTCGATAACAGAGCTACCGCAAAATTACCTACAATCCCATCTTTACAGCAAAAAAATATAAATACAATTGTCTATGTTTGTAGTACTGAAACAGACTTAGATGATGTACACGAAGATTTTTGTTATTATTCAAATGCAAGTTTTAAAATGAATTGGTACAATGCCAATTCAAATGATGGTATTGTGGAAAAAGTTTTTCAAAAACGATCAACAATATTCAGTAAACGAATATCTTTTGCAAACAAAATTTGAAGACTGAGTTTATTTTTGTATTTTTATACTTTATTGAACTATTGGAACTATAGAAATGGATCACAATTATTCTGTCGGGACGCCAGTTAAAGTAAAAGCAGGTTTTCACGATAAAGAAACAGAAATTGAAATGTCTGGTTGGACTGGACGAGTAAGTGAAGTTGAAGGAAACCAAGTTCTTGTTGAATTCGACAACGAAACTATTGAAGAATTTCCCGATGAATATGTTATGCATCAAATGGATAACGAAAGAGATTCTAATTCCTATTGGTTCTATTACCAAGCTTTAACACCGTTTGCATCAGGAAAGGCTTCTGAGAAAACTTCTTCATTTACAGAAGCAAAACCTGTATCCAGGAGAAAAGCTTTAGGGAAAGTATTGGCTTGGACTGGTGGTACTGCCTTAGCTGGGTATTTGTTATATCAATGTGTATCTGATGATGACGATGTAACCGTTACCGAAGAAGATTCTGTTGGGCTGCAGAAGAAAGAAGGTTGGGACACTGGAGCAGATGGAATGAAGGTTGCCTTAGCTGCACCAATGAGTCTAGATTACCTTGGTTTACCAGAAACCCAATGGAAAAAATATAAAGAAGCAGATAATCTTAAAAAAGTTTACACTCCTGCTACCGATAATTTTAAAAAATATAGTTCAAATTCTTTGTTTGAATCCTTAGGGCAAAAAACATTACAAGCCCAAATGAAACCATCAGCTAATATTGATACAAAAACAACCTTTAAAAAAGGTTTAGGTGTTCGGCAAATTTTGCTAGATGCTCAAAACCCTGGAGTGAATTTAGTTGTTATTGATTTACCTGGACAACAATCAGTGGCTGTTGCTGCAGCATTAGCAGATGTTGCAGACGTTATACCTACATTTAACAATTGGCCCCATCCACTTGGCGAAGTTCCAGCACACGAAACCTTAGCTTCTTCAATTTACTACGCTTCGTATGTAGATCGGGAAAAAAACAAAAAAACTACAAAAAAGAAAGCTACTGTATTAGCTCTCGACAGAAATAGATTCCAATCTGCTAAAGATGGTAAACTTACTCCTGTAAAAGAAGGTAATTTCGATAATAGATATAATGTCGATTTACCAACAGTAGATGAATTAAAAGCTGCAGGGATTACAAATGTTGTGTATATTACTCCTTCAGAAACTGATATTGAAAAGGATGATATAAACGAAGAATTTGCTACCTACCGAGAAAAAGGTATTGAAGTAGCAATGCTACCTATTTCTCGTTTTGAAGAAACGAAGGAACAAGTTGCTGCCACTTCTGATCCTAAAAGAACTGGGCAATATGCTACAAACTACTATTATGGTGGTTCTCCTCTTGGTGCAATGTTCTTTTTTTATCATTACCCGATGTACCGTTCGTTTAACCGAACTTCTATCCCTTCAGGAGCAAATAGTCGCTTTTCTAGAGCTCCAGCGTATACTCCGACACGTAGACCAACATCTTTTGCTTCTCGTTCTGTAGGGGGTAAGGGAGGATTCGGGAAATCTCGTCCAACCGGTTTTGGAAAAGTAACTGTTAATCGTTCAATGTCAACTGGAAAAACAGTAGGATTTGGATCTTCCTTCCGTTCTTCATATCGTTCTGGTGGTGGATCGCGTTCAGGTTCATTTGGTCGTTCACGTGGTGGAGGATTCTTCTCGTAAGAACTATGAACTATGAAGTTTAAAGGAATATTTAAAACATTATTTGGACCCGACGAAGAAGAATCTGGGTTTGTCGGTTTACAATTAGTAAT
>JBDNFX010000109.1:0-6118 GCA_041689575.1 Kapaibacterium sp. (SeqCode) | reverse complement strand
TGGTGGAACAAACCTTTCTATATTTCCTTAAATAACAGTGAAGGGAAAGATGAATACACAGATGAAGAATTATATGGGGATGAAGAAATTCTCGAGAATAAATATAAACAACAAAGAGAATTACTATCTTCGAGCATAACCGACCAAGGACCTTTCCCAACAAATGTATCTGGATTTGCGAATATCCGTAAAATGTTTCGAATAAATCATGTTCCTTCAGTAAATGAATATAGGGTATTTGACTGTTCCAATGCTGGGTTGTTTCCTTTTTTTGAAGAAGGTGTTCAATTTCCATTTCGTGATAGAAGAAGAAGAAATCAGTTTTTAGAATATGCTGAGGATGGATACATAAATTCAGAAAGAGTTAGTCAGTTTGCAGATGAATATATTCGAGTAGAATTTGTCCTAGATCCCGAAAATATTCTTGTAAAAAAATCAATTTTCGTAGTTGGCTCATTTAACAATTGGAATCCAAGCCGAGAATGGGAAATGTCCTTTAATACCGAAAGTGAATTGTATACATTAAAACAATGGGTTCGAAGAGGAAGACATAGTTATTTGTATGGTATTGGTTCGTTAAATTTTGAAAAAAATGTAGTTGAAGATCTCTCGTTTGAAGAATTTGAAGGCAATAATATTCTATCTCGACAAACTATGATTAGTTTCGTATATTATAGAGAACAATTGTATGGTGGATATGATGCAATTATTAGTGTTAGTGCTGTAAACTCACAAGGAACTTTTCAACGATAATGACGAGCAAAGAATCATATCCATTCGTAGATATTATTATACCCACTTATAATAATTATGAGTCATTATTAAAGACCTTACTTTCTTTAAATTCACAAACCGAAAGTCAGTTTTTAGTTCATATTTGTATAGATGGTTCAACAGATCAAACTTTTCAAAAGTTACAAGAAATATCATTTACATATAAAACTTTAATTCATACTCATCCTAACAATCTACATTTAGGTAGAAATGCTACTCGTAATTTAGCACTTTCCCATTTAGTATCTGACTTTATAATTACACTTGATTCAGATTCTGAAGTATTTGATACCTTTATTGAAGAACATTTAAAAGTAGTTAAGGAAAATATTGTTTCTGTTGGGTTGTTTCAATATACCAATACTACATCTAATATTTGGGCAAGGTATTTAGAACAACGTGGAGCTTCAAAACAAGAGCATCTTGAAGAAATCCCCTACTATTACTTTAAAACGGGTAACTCTTGTTTTTCTAAAAAGTATTTTATAGAACTTCAAGGTCAAGACCCAACAATGTTTTCGTACGGAGGTGGAGATACTGAATTTTCTATACGAATTCAAAAGAACTATTCTCCAACATTTGTTTACAATACGAAAGCAAAAGCAACTTCTGAAATGGATAAAACTCTTTCTAATGCATTAGATCAATTTTTTGAATTTGGTGCAAGGAATCTACATACAATTTTACAAAAACACCCAACAGAAAATAAGATATTTTCTATAAATATTCTTTTGCATAACCGATTGATTCACATGATAATGCGTTTCCCATTTAAAACAGTTTTAACACCTCTCGTAAAATTTTTCCCCTATTTTATAACAGTAAAAGTTATACATATTTGCATAGCTTCACAAATTGTACGTGGGTATAGGTCAAAACTATAACTCTCATTAAATAGTTGGCTTTTACAACCAATATAACTTGTTTTGAAATTGTTTGAAAAAAGTTAGTTTTAAATAGAATTTTTTCGTAATTTTGAGACATACGAAAAATTATAACCTCTCCCAAAAATCAATGTCAATACAGAACGAAAAGTTGGCTCGATATACTCAAACTCAAACTCCGGTTACAAATCTACAACAGAGTAAAAAGAAAAATTTCTTTGCGAACATAAGAAATTCACTATATTTCCAAAATTTTGTACTTGTAATGATTATTTTTACAGGTGTTTTAGTTGGAGTTGAAACGAATCGTGAAATAATGAATTCGTACGGTTCATTAGTTCGTTTATTTGATTTATTAATAGTAACAGTCTTTGCAATAGAAGTAATTGTAAAAATTAGTTCAGATACTTCTAAACCTTGGAAATACTTTTTAGACCCGTGGAATTTATTTGATTTTGTAATTACTTTAGCTTCGATAATTCCTTTGTTTTTTTCACTTCATTACGAGTTACTAAATGTTTTAAGAATGGTTCGAGTACTTAGAATAATCCGATTAGCACATGAATTACCAAGATTAGAATTAGTAGTTGGAACTGTATTACGAGGAATTCCTGCACTTTCATCTGTAATTCTTTTTATGCTTTTGCATTTCTATTTTTACGCTGTTTTGGGTGTGTTTTTGTTTGGAAGTACTATTTTACAAAGTACAGTCAAACATTTCGATACAATCCCAACAGCAATGTTAACATTATTTAAAATAGTAACTTTCGACGATTGGTCGCAAATACTAAACGAAACAATTTTAGCAAACACTGGAATCCCTGAAACACTTATTAACTTATACTTTTTGAGTTTCATCGTTATAGGTGCGATGGTAATCCTAAATCTCTTTATCGGCGTGATAACTTCAGAAATGGCAGAAATGAAGATTAGCGAGGCTAAAAAGCTTATTGAATACAAAGATCACACTATTATATTAGGTTGGAGTTCTCAAGTTTTTACCATTATTAGAGAATTAGCTATTGCTAATCAATCGGAAAAGAAATCTCTCATTGTAATATTAGCTGACCAGTCTCATTCTTTAATGGAACAAGAGATAAAAGTTAAAGTTGGAAAAACTGGTAAGACTAGGGTATTATGTAGAACAGGAAATCCATTCGATTTAGCAGATTTAGCAATTGTAGCTCCTCAAAATGCAAAGTCAATCATTATTTTACGAGTTGAAGGAGATTTTGTTCAACCAGATTCTCATATTTTTAAAATTATTTTAGCTGTAATTAATCATCCACAGCGCAGCGATGAACCATATTCAATTGTTGCTCCACTTGCTGATTTGGACAATTATGCCATTGCAACAGATATACCTAAAATCGTTGATAAAGAAGATAAAATTCAATATATTGTTACCGATGACTTGATTTCGAGAATTATTACTCAAACTTGTCGTCAGCCTGGTCTATCTGATGTATATTCTGAGTTACTTTCTTATGCAGATAACGAAATCTACTTTTATCATCACAACTTCCTTCTTGGTAAAAAGTTCGAAGATATTCTCCATTATTTTAACGAAGCTACTGTGATTGGAATTTGCCATTTTGATAAAACAATGGAAATTAATCCAGACCCCACAATTGTTTATAAACAAGGTGATAGTATAATTATAATTGCGGAAGACGATTCTATGATTGGAAGACCTAAGGCTTCACCTTTTTTTGCTAGTGTTTCTAAGTTTACGGATGTTCAATTACGAACTCAAAAATCTGAAAGAACTCTTATTATGGGTTGGAATCATCGAGTAACAATGATTGTCAATCATTTAGATAAATATGTTGCTAATGGATCTGTAATTGACATTGTAGCTGATTTTGATAAGGGAGAAGAAGTAGTTAGAAGAAAATGTTCTGATTTGAAAAATTCTACAGCAACATTCAGACAAGGTATAACAACGGAAAGAAAACTAATAGATCAGATTATTCATAACAATTATGATCACATTATTATTCTAAGTAATGAATCTGCAACTTCTGCTCAAGAAGCAGATTCACAAACTATGTTTACCTTACTTCATATTAGAGCAATTACTCATAATGATCACGAATTTTCAATCGTTAGTGAAATGTTAGACGATAGAAATAGACAAATTGCTGCAGTAACGAATCCAAATGATTTTATAGTATCAAATAAAATTGATTCTCAAATGATGGCACAAATTAGTGAAAATGCTTATTTAATGGACATTTTTAATTATTTACTTGATCCGATTGGTTCTGAAATATATTTAAAACCATTTGATAGATATATTAAAGAAGGTGAAATTGTAGATTTTCATTCAATAATTGAATCAGCTAAAAGATACAATGAGGTTGCTATTGGCTATAAACTACATTGGAAAAATACTCAATCTAAAGAAACAGCGGCAAAAAGTGTTTATATCAACCCTATAAAAAATCAAAAAATATCTCTAAAAAAAGGCGACAGGATAATTGTTATTTCAGAAATTGAATATGATTTGAATGTCTCTAAGCATTAATGTTTAAATTTTTTATCTAACGAAAATAGCACTTATCCTTTGATAGGTGCTATTTTTGTAATTATTGGAAATAATACTTCAAACAGTTCATTTTCATTCCACACTTTGTTTATTTCCTCAATAAACAATACCATCGGTGAGATAGAGTTAGTAATTTCATAGTGTGAACTACTGACCAAGTAGAAATATAACCAATCAAATCTTCTTTTGCCCAAGAACATTTAAATTGATACGATGGGAGTTTTACTTCTTGAAAAGGAATGGTAGTATAATCTTCTTCAATATATCTTCGTTCTTTGCCCCAAAACTTATCAATTGTGTTTGAGTTAAAATCCATAACAACAGCATCTCTTTGATTAGAAATTAATAGTAAACTATATCAAATTACAGCAAGAATACCGTTAGGAACTATACTCTAGGTACTTCAGAATAAAACCGTTCGAAGTTAGACCAATGAATTGCTTGAGCAACAGTTAAAACATCAATACTGTTTGTTTCAATTGATATTTTTTCTGAATGCTCTTCCTTAAAGGTAATATTTTCTACTTTAATGGCAGATTCAATTTCTTGTTTGGATATATCAGTTGCAATTACATTAGAAAATATTTTCGATAAAGTAAAAGAAAGTTGACTACAACCACATCCGGCACCCCATAGAAACGCTTTTTGACTTGTTAAACTACTTATCAACTACTATAAGTTCATCTTAGTACTTTGGTCTGAATTTAGAATAACTTGATGATTCAATTAAAAATGGATTCATGATATATTTGTGTAAAAAAAAGCCCAACAGTAACTGATGGGCTTTTTTTTGAATATTAAAATGTTATCTAGCAATAATCATTGAAGAAACTGCGGTTCTTCTGCCAGAACGGACTAAAACTTTATAAGAACCTTGTTCTAAGTCATTTGCAGAAAAAGAAGCTTCAAATGTGTTTCCACTGACCACATAATGGTTCAAATAACGAATTCTTCCAAGATAATCAACAATTGTTACTTCAACATCTCCTTCAGTTCCTTGTAAAGAAATTCTATAAACAGAAGAAACTGGGTTTGGGGTAACAAAAGAGAAATTGTTTGAATAAGAATCTAAAACACTTGACGGAGGAATATAACTTGGGTCACGTTCAACTACAACATTTCCAGTAGAATCATCAGATTCAACTACTGTAATCTGTCCGTTACCCGGAAGGAACCCTACTTTTGAAGTTTCGTACTCAAAAAGACCTAATTCTAAGTTCTCTAATAGAACAAAACCATCATTAGAACTAATTGAGTAATCTACTACTTCACCATTATTATCATTTAACATAATAATTACACCAGGTTCAGTTATAGTAGAGCTAGGTTGTTCAACACGTTTCACTCCACTTTTCAACCCAGCGCCCTCAGAAAATATATATCCAGACCATGAATTAATTCCTTTTACTCCTTTAGTAGAATCTAATCTAATATTTCCTATTGGAGTAGTAAGTTGAGTTGTAATAGGAAAAGTAGTAGCATCTTGCCATTTTCTCGGAGATAATGTTGCACCTATATTTACATATCCGGGAATATAATCTTTAGTCTTTGGAATAATTAAAATAACATACGTTCCTTGTTTGATATTAGTAAGATTCCAAGTTCCATTCTGATTACTTACAATAGTTTCAGTTGAAAATATTTCAGGAGTCGTTAAAATAGTTTCATTTTCATCTTTAATTCTATGAGCAATAATTATTCCTTCAAGACAAAGTCCATCAGCATTTTGAAGTATTCCATTTATAGAATATAGAGTTGTTTGAAGTGGAAATAGACTGAAATTAACAGTATTTTTGTTAGCAGTATTTTTGTTTACAATTGTTGCTTGAAGAATACTAGGAGCTTTATCGAAATATTGAGAATTAAATCCAGTAGAAGAACAGAAAACATGATACAATTGATTATCTCG
>JBDNFX010000108.1:0-6250 GCA_041689575.1 Kapaibacterium sp. (SeqCode) | reverse complement strand
TAACAAAAGATCGTGGTTGGAAAAATTCTAAAGTAGGAATTGCTGTTTATTCTTTAACGGATAAAGAATTAGTTTTTAGTAAAAATTTTAAACAACAGTTAACTCCTGCATCAACTACAAAACTTTTTACAACGTTTGCAGCATTAGAACATTTCGGTCCAAATTACTTAGTACCAACGGAAGTATATACAGATAAACAACCAGAAAATGGAATTGTAAAAGGAAATCTTTATGTATTTGGTACAGGAGATCCAAAACTATCTTTTCAAGATCTTGAAAGTCTTGCAGAAAAAATCCAAAACAAAGGAATTACAAAAATTGAAGGTTCTATCTGTGCAGATGGTAGTTTCTTTGATAATCAGATCCAACGATCGCTCTATAGTGGAGACAACGAAGAAGTTCAAGCTACTCCTGCAATAAAAGCCCTTTGTTTAGCAAATCCTTCTGTTACTGTTGTTGTCGCCGCTGGTTCATCTGGTGGGAAAGTGTCTTATTCTACAGTACCTCCTAGTTCGACATTTGAATTAATAACTCCATCTTCAAAACTTACCCCGGTAGTAGAAAAAATAGAAACAAAAACCATACCTACAAAAATAGAAAAGTCTGTTCCTATAATAGTGAAAACAACCATTAAAAAAAACACTGTTACTAAAACCACTTCAGTAAAAAGTACAAAAGTAAAATCAACAGGGAAAACAAAAGTTATAACAAAAACACCAGTTCCTCTTAAATCTACAATAAAACAACCTACTAGGAATGTACCGTTTCCAGTTAAAAAATCAACTCCTACCAGAAAAAACACACGAAAAAAGAATACTTCAAAAGGTACATCAAATTTGAATAAAGAATACGAATATTCCTTTGGAGATTATATACTTCCTGAAAATAGAATTTCTATAGATAAAAATAGAAAAAGAAAATCAAAATCTAAATCATATAAATCAAAATCAAATTCTGGAGTTTCAATATCTGAATCAACTGTAAATATTAAGCAAGTTTTTACAGTTAGTGGAAACATCACTTCTAACCAAACTATTTCAAAATCATTTCCCATTCGTAATGTTGATGCAACTATAGCAGGGATTATACATAATAGATTACAATCCGGGAACGTAATAATTACTGGTTCTATTGAAGAAAAAAAGAAAGGTGCAAATGCTATTTTGATGACCTCATTTGTACGCCCTTTTTCTGATATTATTTCCATTGTAAATAAAAATAGTAACAATTATTATGCTGAACAAGTATTTAAAATGATTGGTGGGGTGAAGAATAAAGATGTAAATACTGCAAAGAATTCAAGAGCAATTATTAAAGAAATCCTTGAAATCAACGGAGTCAACGATGTTGTTTTAAATGACGGAAGTGGTCTTTCTAGAAGAAATTTAATAACAGTTGAAGCTTTGGTACAACTGCTAATTGTGGCTAAAACAAAGAAGTATTTTAAAGAATTTTATAATTCAATGACTGTTGCTGGAGTAGACGGCACCACAAGAAGCCGTATGAAGGGAACTTGTGCCGAAGGTAATTGCCGTGCAAAAACAGGCACTTTGCGCGATGCGAGTGCTTTAGCTGGGTATGTTACTGGAGTTGATGGAAAAGAATATGCCTTTGCTATTATAAGTAATGGTAATAATGTTGGTGGTTATAAAAAATTAGAAAATTTGGTAGTTCAAACTATTGCTTCGTTCAAAGATTCTAAATAATACTTTTGTGAATTGCAGTAACAACTGCAACAGTATCGGGTTCTTTACAAACAATCAAAAATGAATTTTCCGAATTTGAAATGGAATATTGTTCAATAAGAAATCCTTTTAACAGTTCCAAAATCGCTGTTCTGGTATGTAAGGATTGTTCTACCAAGACACATATTAATGAAGTGTTTTCAAAAGTATATTTCAAAGAATGAAGCAAAGGGTGAATTTCATCTAAAGTAGATTTAGTTGTAAAACTAATTTTACTTTCCGTTACTGTTAACAACAGCATTGAAATTCCATCTTCTATGAGTTTTGGAAGAATTTCGTTGAGAAGTTCCGAGCTTTCTTGTTCGATTGGAACCCAAATGGTAATAGTTGTACATTTTTGAAGTGCAGAAACTGCTTTAGGCTTTCCAACTTTTTTAAGAGGAGTTGTATGGATTTCAGTTCCAGAATCATTTGGTTTAAAAGTGTTTAATACTTTTACTGGAATCGAGGACTTAACAGCAGGAAGAATTGTTTCAGGGTGAAGTACTTTCGCTCCATAAACGGATAAATCACGAATTTCTTCAAAAGTTAACTGATTAATAGTTGTCGCATCTGAAACCATTCGAGGGTCTGTGGTAAAAACACCACTCACATCAGTCCAAATTTGAATTTCTTCAACTTCTAAAGCATACCCAAATATTGCTGCAGAAAAATCAGAACCTCCTCTACCTAAGGTTGTTGTGATTCCTTCAAAGGAGCCTATGAATCCTTGGGTAATAATACAATCATAATCTTTTAATAAAGGTTCAACAACAATTTTTGTAGAATTTTTTGTGGCTTCATAATCTACAATGGCATTACCAAAATTACGTGAAGTTACTACACACTCTTTTGCAAAAACTAAACAAGCATTTATTCCTTTTCCTTTTAGTAAATACGTGAATATAGTGCTTGAAAGTAATTCGCCAAAAGAAAGTAAGGTATCAGCCGAACGAGGAGTACATTCCTTTAAGAGCGTAATACCGTTTAAAAAAGTAGTAAACTCTGTTAATAGTTCTTCAACTGCTGTATGGAGTTGATTCTGTGTCTGGATATCAAGTTTAACGCTTGCAACAACATCTCTATGATGAGAAAGAATTTCTAAAATAATAGAATCAGCGTATTTATGATTACTAACAATGGCAGTTGATAACTGTACAAGTTTATTGGTTATGCCAGAACAAGCAGATAAAACTACAATTGGTTTTTTTGCAATTCTTTCCTGAACAACTGTAGCAGATTGCAACATTGCTTCAGCATTTTGTACTGAAGTCCCACCAAATTTCATTACTATCATATTATAAATCGAAAATATTTATTGAGGAATTCTTACAAAAATACAAAACTATTTTGAAGTACGTGACTATGAAATCTGTAATAGCAAAGATTACTAACCGTCAATAGCATATGGAACTGCAACAAATACCACAACAATCGCATCTTCTGAATGTATTTCAAGAAGTCTTATCTACAAAAAACAAAGAAGAGCGAAAACAATTAGCTTCTAATCTTTGGAATTCCATTGTAGATGAAAAAGCCAATCCACTTATAGATGAAGATTCAGCTTATTTCTTTTATGGAGGAACCGATTCTACATCAGAGGTTCTTCTGGCAGGAGATTGGACTCACTGGCGTCCTGGTGGATCGTTAAAACGAATTGAACATACTAATTTGTTTTATACTACACAGAATTTCGATAAAACTGCTCGACTACAGTATAAAATTATTGTTGATGGTGTTTGGCAATTAGATTCAGCTAACCACAGAATTGCTGAAGAAGGCTTTGGCGTAAATTCTGAGTTTTGGATGGCTGAATATGTTGATGAATCTTGGTTGCATTATTCTTTAGGAGTAGTGAAAGAAGGAAATATAGCAAAGCATACCTTTAAAAGTACAGAACTCGATTATGAAAAGACAATTTTCACATATCTTCCCCCTGTAGATTTTACTTTGTACAAAAGTTTTCCACTTTTGGTTGTTCACGATGGAGAAGAAGCACTCTCTATAGGTCGATATCAACATATTGTTGACAATTTGATTTTTGCAAAAAAAATTCCTCCTATTGTGATGGTTTTTGTAAAACCGAATAACCGTCATTTAGAATATATTGATAATGATAATTATATCCGATTTGTAACAGAAGAAGTTGTTCCCTTTATTCGAAGTTTTGCAGAAAAAAATGGTATAAAAATCAGCGATAAACGTAAGGATAGAGCTGTTATTGGAGCTTCTTTAGGTGGGTTGCTTTCAACTTATACTGTTTTGAAATATCCAAAAACATTTGGTGTATGTATTGCTCAATCACCGTCGTATTGGTGGAATAAAGGTGAAATTTATAAAAGCCCTTATTTGAGAAATGCTTCAGAAATTTTTTTCATTTTGCAAACAGGAACTGTTTGCGATGCAAGGGATTTAACATTTTTTATGAAGAACAGACTGCTTCAACATAAAGTAAAAAATGTACGGTATAGTGAATTTGTTCAAGGGCATACTTGGGGAAATTGGAAATCCAATTTTGCAAATAGTCTTTTAGAATGGTTTTCAGACAAAAAAGAATCTTAATTGGACTTTAAAACTAATTCAGCTATTTCTTCAGAAATAATTGGTGTTAGTGCAATCCCCATTCCATTACAAGAAAAACCTAAAAACTCATTCTTTGAAAGCTGCTTCACAATAGGCAATTTATTTTTAGAAAACCCCATTATTCCAGTCCAAGTTTTTTCAATAGTAAAATTTTTTTGCGGTGGTAAAATTTCAAGTAGAAAATTTTCTAAATAAGAAATGATGTTTTCGTTTTTTAAAAAGGAGGTTGTTTCTTCCGTTGCGAAATCAATATCCCTGCCACCACCCAACAAGATTCTATTTCCTTCTAATGTTTGAATATTACGGAAGTAAACAAATCCTTCATTGTAATGAAAAGTCCCACGTAAATTTAGGTTGTTTATAACATTTGTAACAAAGACTTGACCTCTTCCTGGTGCAATTTCTTCGTTTCGAGTAAAGGCATTCGTACAATACACAATTTTGTTCGTTTGAAGAATCATTTCTATAAAATTTCTTTTCAAAATTAAAGCTGAATTTTCACTATCAAACGAAATAAATTCTGAATCAAAGAAGTATTTTACTCCTCGCTTTTTGTTTAAATTCTGTAAGGTTTTAAGTGCTTCAACAGGGTGAATGGAACCTTCATAAGGGTTAGAGATTGCACTGAGAACATTTTCAGAAAATCCAAGATTTTGAATTTCATTTTTATGTAACAAAGTAAAAGGAGAAACACCACAATACCTTTGAAACTGCATATTCAGTGAGTTTAACGTATCTTCGGTTGGGATTGTGCAGTTTTCTAAAAAAACTTCATAACCACCACAGGAATCAAATTGAATCAACGAATCACCGAGTAATGTACGAAGTTTATTTATTCCTGCTATTCTTTTGTTTGTAATCTCAAAAGCGGTTTTTAGACCAAGAATTTGAACCTCAGAAAGTAATTCGGTAGCACTACCAAAACAAGCAAAACCTGCATTTTTTGTACTTGCACCTTCAGAAAGTGAAGAACGTTCAATGACTGCAATAGATAAATTTGTGGTTTTAGACAATTCGTATGCAGTCCATGAACCTAAAAAACCTGCTCCAATTATAACAATATCAAATTTCGTTTGCGAAAGTTCCCAAAATGAAGTATTAATCATTGTTATAGCTTAGTAATAGCCCAACCTTGTGGCAATCGGGTAATAGCAACAGCAACCAAAGCTGCTCCAATTAGTAGAGAAAAAAGTGTGTTTCTTGCATAAATCGAAGTTTCAGCTTTTTTCCATTTTGCCGAAAAACTAAAGACAAAAAATGCTATTATCATTGTTATAAAATGTTCTGTACGGTGTATTGGCCATCCAAACCCTGAAAACCCCATTATCAGCCAAAGGGTTAGTCCAATAAGTACTTGAAGACCCCATAAAGCATGTAAAATAGATTTTGATATCTTTGTAAACTTATTGATAGTTTCTTCCTTCTTTAACCAAGAATATGTTAAAAGAATAGCAGTGATAACAAGGAAACTAAACAGTAACCAACGGTTGTGAGAATGCAATGTAAAGAGGAATTTCATATATTTACTTTCTAATTATAGTTTTTACGTTTATGACGGTTAAATTCCTTTACGTATTGTTCTAATGTAATTCGATATTTGATTCAACATGATTAACAAGATTGAAAATGAGATAATTCCTAAAACTGTGTGGAATATTGACGATTTACTAGTTTTAAATGGAATAAAAAAATTACAACAAATTGCCGTTTTTATTGCTCAAGAGTATAAGTCAATTGCTGAACTATTTTCAGGTCCTTCAAAGCACCCTATGATAAAGAAATTTTTATCGTTAGGACAGAAAGTCATTCGAGAAGAACTTCAAAAAGGTATTGAATATGCTGACCACCAACGTAAGAATCTTTCAAAAAAATATTCTGTTGTTTCTTATTTCGACAGTAAATATCCTAGATTATTACGAAGCATAAACTATCCAGTTTTGTTG
>JBDNFX010000107.1:0-8335 GCA_041689575.1 Kapaibacterium sp. (SeqCode) | reverse complement strand
AGAACTCTAAATGTCTATCAATTGCACTTGGTAAGAACCACCGTTTAGGTGATGAAATAAATCCCGTCCAAGGATCTCTAAATCCAGCAACCCAACGAATTCCTGTTTTTTTCTTTAAAGTTCGTGCAATGATCGAACAAGTATATGGAGGTGACGAAGAATAAATTGCTTGAATGTTATATTCTTTTATCAACTCTAATCCACGTTTTATTGCTGTGAATCTCCAACCGATTCTTGCATCTGGGATAAAAAACGTAGCACGAATCCACTCTGCAAATCTTTCTTTAAAAGAGCTTTTTTGATCATCTTTTTTAATGACATTCACGTCAATTGATGTTCCTTTTTTCTTCCCTGTTACGAATCGGTACATATCGTAGGGTTCGAAAATTTTAGTACGAACAACAGTAACATCATCAGGTATATGAGCTAATAACGATTCATCTCGAGCAGGGAATTCACCATTAGAAACGGTAAGAACAATAGGATTCCACCCAAATTGACGAAGATACTGTACGTGTTTTAAAACTCTTTGAACTCCTGGTCCACCAGAAGGAGGGAAATAATAGGCTATAACCAATACATTTTTATTGGTCATATTTGATCTTCTCTCATTTGTCCAATTGTATCAATTGGAATTATAGCCAATCGGTAGAAACTAAGTGTTTCGGCAACACTGTAGGTAGAAAGCAATTCTGCAACTCCTGTTTTTTTAGGTCCAAAGTACGAATTATATTCTAACAATCCTTGTTGTTGCCATAAATAATTTTGTGAAATATGAGGATACTTTCGTTTTAGAAAACCATACGAATGAAGCGAATTCGTAGACCAATACCAAGTAAATAACTGAATTCGAGCAAAATCGTTCCCAATACACAATGCTATTGGAAGTACACAATTTAGTACTATTTCTCTCCCTAAATGAGCACCATGAACAGGTAAATATTTTTGACCTAATTCTAACAAAACCGAAGGAATATTTCCTTCTTTGTCAGAATGAAGCAAAGGTAAAAGTCGTTCACATATTTGAAGCGAACAAAGGTTAGAAAGTTCTTCTAAACTTTCGGTAAACTGGCGTGGACGAGTTCTTTTTTGTAGAAATCGCTCTAAGAATTGAACAATAATATGAGAAATAGCAATTTCAACAGTTGCAGCAGAATCGATAATTTTTTTTGCTTCAGATGATTTTCGTAATAATCGTTTTAAAGAAAAATGTTGAATATCTTCTAAATCTTCAATATTTTCTTTTACTTCATTTTCTGAAGTACCATTCGAAAGAACTTGATCTTTGTTTAAAACTAAAGTATGTTCAGCGAATGAATTTTCAGAATCATTTTCGAAAACGATATGTAAACATAAATGTTGATATCGTTGATCTACTTGGTGATTATGAGCTAAAAAATCTGAACTTTTTCTGTGAAATTCAGCATGACCAACAACAATGGTAGACCCATCAATTATTGCAATATCTACAAAGTCTGGTCCTTCGTAAACATTAATTGTTCCACAGGTTAGTATTTGAATATCTTTACCCTGAATGGTTGTCCATATTTTCGAGGGGTCAGATAAAAATGAATGTACTTTTCTTTGAAGCGAACGTTCTGATTCTTGAATGACCATTATTCTTTAGGAAACCAATAGTGTTTAAAATTCTTTTGTTCGTCCGTTGGTTTTGGAGCAATAGTAATTTGATGTGGGTTCTTTTGTCCTTTTTTTTCTGTAGGAGAACTTGTAATCTTTTTTAATGAACCCTTAGTATTAATTACATAATTTACTGGGTCAGTAGTTTTTGGAGAATAAAAACTCTTATTAACAATGCCCCATCTATTTTGTTTTGTAAGTTCTTCACCATCGACTGAAACTAAGATATCACCATCTTGAACACCGTCGTTTGTTTCTTTCAATTTTTGAAATTGCAAACCATTCACAGAAGTATCGCTTGGAGTTCTGAACAAAAAATCAGGAAAAGAAATTTTAGTTTTGATTCCTGATTCTTCATAATTCCAACCCAAAGAAGTGAGAAAATCACCATATTTAGGTTTATCGGAACCAACAACATATTTTGTAAAAAATGATTCTAAATCTGTGTGTGTAATCGCAACTATTTCAGGTATCAAATCCGGATCGTTAAATGGTTTATTTTTACCGTATTTTTGTGTTAAATTTTCAATTACTGAAAGCAATGTCATTTTACCATTAGTTTTCTTTTGTATTTCAATGTCTAACAAAAATGCTAACATTGCACCTTTGGTATACACTTTCATATATAAGGATTTAAAACCTGGCTCTAAAACTTTTCTACTCATTTCCGTCATAGAAAAAGCTCTTCCACTTTCAAAATCAACTAATTTTGATCTCATTTCATTCAAAAATTCTTCTTCCGTTAATCTATCAGATTTGACCAATGCTAGATTGGAAAAATATTCCGTAACCCCTTCGTAAAGCCATAAATGTTCAGACATAATAGGGTTTCGGAAATCGAAATTTGCAATTTCTTGACTATGCAAATTTAAGGGTACAAGTATATGCAAGAATTCGTGAGAAGCAACGTGTGGAAGCATAGAAGAACCTTTACCCATAGAAACTGGTAAATAGTATACCGAAGAGTAGGAATGTTCTAAAGCGCCGAATCCACGCATCATTGAGCCAGTACCCTTAGAAATATCGACATAATATATCAAGAAAAAATATTTATCTACTGGCATAGAACCTAAGAATTTTTCAATTGCTTCGGTTACTGGTTGAATTTCCTTTTTTACTGCTTCTGCATATTCTCCGTTTTTCTGAGAATAAACAGCGATAGAAACGTTTGTATTTCCTTGTTTATAAGATAGAGTATCTGCTTTAGCATACAAAATTGGATTATCCGCAAGATGATCGTAATTTTTTGCTGTAAAAACATCCATTGTTTCAGTTGTGGAAGTTCTATCTAAGGCAGTTGCTCCATATAAAAAATCTGGATGAGAAATAGTTACTGTATATGGAATATTTTCCTTTACATTTTCAAAATAACCAATAATACCAAAAAGATTCAAAAGAAACACGGTATCTTTTTCAAAAGAAGTTCCACCGGGCTCGAAAATTTGAGTTGTTGATTTTCCATCAAATGAATCATCAATCAAATATTCAAATTTTGCAAGTTTTGTAGCATTTGAAATTGTTACTTGTTTGTCAGCTTCAATTGTAATTGGTAACAATGCTCCATTTTCGTCGAAAGCTTTTGGTTCGCTGAGAAACTGAGCAAATTCTAAATTAGAATAAGTACCAGGAACTACTTTTGGTAAAATATAGGTAAGTTTATCTTTCCCATGGTTTTTGGGAGGGATGACTGTAATTTTTAACTTATCCTTAGAAATTTCACTAAGGTTAAAAGTAACTGAATATTCATTTTCATTTGCAGAAAATGCAATTAAGGTTGAAAAAAACACGAATGCCGAACAAAGAGATAGTACGATTAATTTGTACATATTTAGAATTTGATTTTGTGATATGATACCAATGTAACGACATTTTTTTTGAAATATTTTTCTAAGTCAGAAATTTTTCGTATATTTGTATTCGCTACAAATTGAAAACACTTGAAAAAAGGATATTCGGATGGCAGTTGGAGCTAAAGTCAAGAACAAATATATCAAATATTTTTCTCCTATCCTTCTTCAAGAAACGAAGCATCAACTTCTAGGAGAACCATTTGAGACTGAAAATGGCATGATGCAACTAATCAAATGTTTGAGAACAAGGCACATTTCGACGATAAATCTTGACGAAATTGAGTTATCAGATACTTTGAAAAATAGAAAACCAAACGGCATTTCGAAAGAAGATGCTGAAGTATATTCTCCTTTAAATGAATATCCCCTTGGTTCTATAATCTACCATGAAAAATGGGATGATATCGGTATCGTTAACGCAAAAGAAATTCTTTCTTCGGGTCAACACGCAATTGTTGTTAACTTTGAAAAGAGTAAAGAAAAAAGACTTGTCGAAAAGTTAAAAAATTAATATTCATAACATACAAAAAGAGGTTTCCAAGTGGTTGGAGTAACTATTCAATCTAATGAATCTATCGATAGAGCACTACGCCGTTTCAAAAAGAAATATGAGCGAAGTGGAGTACTACGTGAATTTAAAAAACGTACGTATTTTATGAAACCATCGATTGAAAAACGTTTAGCTCGAATGAAAGCAATTCGTCGTCAACATAGAATTGTAATGGAACAAGAATAGGTTTCTATTCTTTCCCATTTAATTTTTTGTATCTTTGGCATAACAATTCTGTTATGCCATTTTTTGTTTCTACTCTATGCGACTTTTTCTTCACTTTTTTTTCTTCGTTGGTATTATTAGTTCTTTGCAATCAAAGGTTATTGTGCATTCAACGAGTGTAAACGACAATACATATACCTATACGATAACAAAAATTTCAACCCCCATTATTGTTGATGGAATTAAAGATTCTATTTGGGATTTTGTCCCAACAATTTCACAATTTTACCAATCTTTTCCATACGATTCTTCTTTTGCTCTTCAGCAAACATTTGTTTCATTAGCTTATACGGAAAAAGATCTGTATGTTATTGCTTATTGCAAGGAATCTTCGCAGGGTGAATTTGTCATTCAATCATTGCGAAGGGATTTTGATAATTCTCGATCTGATAATATAGCATTATTATTAGACCCTATGGGTACACAAACAAATGGCTTTATGTTTGCTTCAAATCCGCTAGGTGTTCAATACGAAGGGTTTGTTGCACAAGGTGGAGCCTTTGGAGCTTCAGCAAATTGGGATAATGTTTGGTATAGTGAATCTTCCATTAATGATTCACTTTGGATTGTAGAATTTAAAATTCCTTTTAATTCACTTCGGTTTGAGTCTAGTTCTCGTCCTTGGAAATTTAATCTGTTCAGACAAAACTTACGTATAAATGAAACTTCGTCTTTCAAACCAATACCAAGAACTTTTCGGTTAACAAATTTAGCATTTTCTGGGTCTTTAGTTTTTCCTGAACCTCCTAAACCGGGAATGAATCTTTCAATTATTCCCTATGCAATTACTACTCAAACATTCGATTATACTCAGAATGGACAATCGACTACAAGACCATCCGTTGGCTTAGATGTAAAATATGGGGTAACACCTTCGTTAAATTTAGATGTTACTATTAATCCCGATTTTTCACAAGTAAATGTAGATCAACAGGTTACTAATCTTGACCGATTTTCTATATTTTTTCCAGAACAACGGCAATTTTTTCTCGAAAATTCTGATTTGTTTGGAAACTTTGGTTTCTCACGTATTCGACCATTTTTTTCTCGTCAAGTTGGATTGTATCAATCCAGCTTAAATACGCGACCTGACCAAACTTCTATTCCTGTTGGTGCAAGAATTACAGGTAATATTAACGAAGATTGGCGAGTTGGTGCTATGAGTGTACAAACTTCGAGCGATAGCGAAATCAGTTATTCTGCTCAAAATTATTCTGTGTTTGCAGTACAAAAATTACTTTTTGATCGTTCAAATATCGGTGGTATTTTTGTGAATAGACAAGGTGAGAATTATAGAAGTGATTCTTTAAACACCTTTAATAGAATAGTTGGTCTTGATTATAATCTTGCTTCTGCAGATGGACATTGGTTAGGGAAATTATTCTATCATAAAATGTTTAGTCCACAAGATCTTGAAGGTCAGTTTGCAACTGCAGGTTGGTTGCAATATGCTTCACCAAATATAACAATGAACTGGAATCATGAATACATAGGTCAAAATTATACACCTGAAGTTGGTTTTGTTCCCAGAAACAATGTATTTCGATTAGAACCAAGTGTAGAATTTGCATTTTTTCCTAATTCTAAAATTATTAACAATCATAAGTTGTTAATTTATAATAACACCTATGTAACAAAAGACTTTTCTCAATTGTTAGATCGTTCATTAGAAGTAAGCTATTTGGCAAATTTTCAAAATTCTGCTCAAGTATCACTTTGGGGTAACCACACATTTACTCGATTATATTTTCCATTCGACCCAACGGGCTTAAATATTTCGCCATTACCAAATGGAGAATATTCATATGCAACAGTTGGAACATTAGTAAATACGAATTTCCGAGAACCTTTTTCAGTTTCGTTTCTTTCTACGTATGGTCAATATTACAATGGAACTCGATTATTATATAATGGAAGTGTGTCATATAGATTCCAACCCAAAGGAAGCGTCAGTGCCTTTATTGAACAAAATCACATTTCGTTACCTCAACCGTTTGAATCAGCAGTTTTAACGTTAATGAGTGTTAATGTTGAGTATTCTCCAAGCAAAGAATTGTTCTTCAATGCATTTACTCAATATGTTTCTCGAACAGATTTTATGAACCTCAATGTGCGTTTGCAATGGAGATATGCCCCAATGTCTGATTTGTTTATTGTGTATACTGACACTTTTCGAGCAAAAAATGTATCAATTATAAATCGTGGGATAGCATTACGTTTACACTATTGGTTTAACGTGTAAATATCATTTCAACGTGTGGAAGTCCATCTTCTAAATATTCTTCAGAACAAATTATAAAGCCTAACGATCCGTAAAATTTTTGCAAATACGATTGTGCAGAAATTCGAATTCCCCTTGAATCTGGGTATCGTTGAAGTTCTAATTGCATACTTTGTTCCAATAACATTCTGGAATAACCTTTTATCCTAAATTCAGAATGAGTAACAACCCTACCAATAGATGATTCTGCATATTTTATACCCTCTGGAATTAATCGTAGATACGATGCTAATGAATCACCTTCATAAATCATAAAGTGAATACTTTCTAAGTCAGCATAATCGGTATCATTGTAAACCGCATTTTGTTCAACTACAAAAACTACATTACGTAAGGCTAATATATCATAAACTTCTCTAGCAGTAAGATCGTCAAACTTTTTACTAAAAATTCTAATTTTTTTATTTAAATTCACTTCTGTGGATTGTGTCATGGTCTCCTTTCGTTTCTAAATGGGTTAAAATATGTAAAATGCAATCGTTTTGTTGTTCTAAAGTAAATTCTATTTCTGTTGCAATTCTATGTGCATCAATTAAGAGTATTTCGTCAGGAAACAACAAATGAAATACAACCCAATGAGTAGAGCCTACAGATCGAAGTTTGAAATCGTGAAAGGAAATATTCTTTAGTTCAGTTAGCTTTGTTAATTGGGCATGCAAACGTTCTTTTGTCTCTTTGTCTGCTGTATCCATTAAACCTATAAAACTATTTTTCACCAAGTCTGCACCGGAATAAAGAATATTTGTAGCAACGACAATAGCAATTATAGGGTCCCAGTACACCCACGAAGTCCAAGCAACCAACAACAAACCAAATACTACACCCAGTGATGTCCAAGAATCAGTAAGAATATGCTTTCCATTTGCAATTAGAATTAAGGAATCGTATCGTTTTCCTGTGCGTATTAAATAGAACCCTAAAATACCACTACTTATAGTAGCAATAGTAATAAGTATAGTTCCAAACGAAAGTTGTTCTAATTGAACTCCATTTATTATTTTATCAATGGAAATCCAATAAATATATATCGCTGCCAGAAGTATCATTAAACCTTCAAAGGCTGCAGAAAGGAAAGCTACTTTTGCGTGACCAAACTGATGATCATCGTCTGCAGGGCGTAGAGAAACACGAAGACTATACGAAGCAAATGCAACTGCCGCAATGTGAACTATAGATTCAGAAGCATCGGAAAGTATAGCCGTTGAACCAGTAAAATAGTAAGCTCCAACTTTCAAAATCAACATTCCAATCCCAACAATGAACGAAATGTTCATTGATTTTTTGAGGATTTTATTCGTTTGCATTTGATTCATAGTCCTACTAAAATACAGAAAAAATCTGCTATAATGTGTTAACAATTGATATTAGATTCAGTTTTGAATAGTCCACAGTTTTAACAGTGGGATAAAATTTCTTCAACATCGGTCAACATTTAAGATGGCAACGCCCAAAATGGGCGACTCTACAAAAGAAGTGAAGTATATCGATTTTCTTGTAGAAGCGAATTTCATTCGCAAATTTACAAGTGTCTATCCAATCAAGGGCAATTTTTGGGAAATGCCTTTGATTTGGCGAATAAACGCCAATACGATGGTGAATAAGCACCATTTGGCTAATTAATCAGCGCTTTTTTTCCCAATATTCACGTAAATTGGGGGTATTCACGATGGCATAATTTTTGGAATAAATTTATAGTTACAAAGGAAAAACTATGATAGATGATTACTTGTTTTCGAATAGATTACCTCTTCTAAATCGGGCATTAGATGCTTATACGATGCGTCAAAATGT